>DASZCA010000328.1:0-8254 GCA_035943555.1 Verrucomicrobiia bacterium | reverse complement strand
GGCCAGATGACGGTGACGAGCGGGTTGGTGGCGCCGGTGTAATCCAAGGTGACGGTGAAGTTGGTGGTGGTGGTGTTCCCGGCCCGGTCGGTGACGTGCAGGCTGATCCAGTTGGCATTGGTGACGAGCGGGAGATCGTAGCCTTGGAAATAGTTCGTGGTGAAGGCGAAGGCGTTGGTATCAAAGTACTGGTCGCTGACGAGCACATCCCGATTGGTGAACAGACCGGCGGCATTGCTGAGGTCGTAAGAAAGGCTGTAAGAAGGTTCATCCGCCGCACCGATGAGTTGGAGGTAGGGTTTGACGACGGTGACCGCCGCGCCGGACAGGACGGGGTTGGTGATGGTCAACGTTGGTGGGACGCGATCGACGTAAAAGTTATATTCCCTCCAAGTTTCGGTGGCTTCGGGTGAAATGCCCTTGAGACTGACGCGGACGGTGTAGACGCCATCGGTGGTGCCGAGATTGACGGAAAGATTGGTGCTGCTGAAGGTGAGCCACGTTCCGGTGTTAGTGGTGTTCACGCTGGTGGCGTAGTAGGCCGGGGCACCGGCATACACCGCCATCTGCACCAAGACATTGGTGTGATTGACGTACATGTTGGTGGAACCGATGATGAAATTGATGACGTTGGGGTCGTAGGGCGGCGTGCCGTTGGTGTAGTTGATGTAATCGGATAGGAAGGTGTTGCCGCTGGAATCGATGTTGGTGCTGCTGTAGTCATAGTTGCCGAACCAGTAATATTCCCACCAGTCGGGCAGGCCGTTGCCGTGGGTATCCAAAACATAATCAGGAACGCCATTCGTGAAGGTGGCAAACGGCTGGCCGGTGCCGGAATCGATGGCGGCGTAGTGATAACCGATGTCGACGATGGAACTGGTTTCCTCGGTCTGGTTGGTCTGGGTGGTGAAATAATATAATCCCCACATATTGGCATTGATGCTCCCGACATCGATCAGGGGTGAGTCTGGTGGCAGATAATAGTTGCCGAGCCAACTGGTCTGCCAGTTGAAGTTGGTGACGGTCACATCATGACTACCAATCATGGGGAGGCGGGCGGCGTTGGTGACGAAGGCGTTGTAATCGCAGTAGGTGATGGCGGGGTCGGTCATGTCGGATTTGCCGGCGAGAGGGCTGAAATCCACGGCTTCGAAGGCGGAGTTCTGGAGTTTGATGGGCCAGGAGTAGCCGACGCGGTCGGCGTTGAACTGGCCTTCGTGGAGGGTGCAGTTCTGGAGGATGATGCAGGCGCTGACATTGCCATAGCAGATGCTGTAGAGGTTGAGGCCCTGGCACAGGCAATTGGTGAAGTAGAGGCTGAGGTTGTAGCTGGCGGCCCGACCGGAGTTCAGCACGCAATCCGTGAAGCGGCAGATGAGGTCGCTCGAATAATCATTGCCGACGCCGGCGGTGTTGGCATGGCCGGAGAACAGGGTAAAGCGGGCATTGATGGTGGCAGCGATGGCGGGGTTGTAGGAGGCGCTGCCGATGGCGCACACGCCGCCCATGACCCCCTCGAACGACCAAGGGCTAACATCGGCCCAGTTGCCATTGCCTTCCTGCACGGTGCTGTATTTGGCCTGCACACACGGCGCGGTGACGGTGCCCGCGTAGGTCACGGACAGGGCATCCGACAGGCCAAGGCCGTAGCTGTTGTAGGGTTCGCTGCCGGTCGCATGCAGGTCAAACCAGCCGACGGCGGTGCCGGCGGTGAAGACGACGTTGGAGGTGGCATCCGCGCGGCCCAGACAGTAATCCAAGGAATCGTAATGGTAGCCCAAGGCGGTGCCGGTCACATCCCGTTGGGCGGAGGGGGAATAGGTGCCGCCAGCGAGGGGTGTATTGGAATAGATCAGGGGCGGCCAAGTGGTCTTGGCGGTAAGATCGACCAGCAAGGCGGGATCAATATTGGTGGTGCCCTGGGTGAGGTAAGGGCTGTTGGTGGGGAGATAATGGCTGCCCGCACCGGCGATCTGGAAGACATCCGTGCTGTTGGCGGCGGTGGCGGTGCAATTGGTGGTGAGATGGGGAAAGTTCCCCCAATCCGGGACGGCGACAACCAGGCTGTTGGTGAGGTTCAACGTGCAGTTAACCCCAGCGTAGTCATAGGTCAGCGTGGTGCATTGGTCGATGGTGGCGTTCTCACAACGAAATTTCGCGCTATCGGAGCCGGCAAACGCATATTCAGAACCGGTCAGCAACAGGTTCCGGGCGGTGATCGTGGGGCCGTCACTCAGCAGCCCGACATCACAATTTATGAATTGCACGTTGCGCAGCACGATGGGGCTCCCGCCGTAATTTAAATCCACCCCAACGTCAAAATATTTCACATGGAGATAGCTCAAGGTGGCGGGTTGGGCAATGGTGCCGACAATAGTGCCGGCATCGCCCTGGACGGGCGTGCCGGTGGAGGCGGGCAGCGTTTCCCCGACGGTGTCATCATTGACGGAGGTGAACACGGCGGGGCAATAGGCCGCCGTCTGGCAGACGATGTTGCTGGCGTAGGAGAAATCGAGCGTGTTGGCCGTTTTCACCACGGTGCCGCCTTCGATGACCGGCGTGCCGGTGAGCAAAATGTCGTCACTGACGTAGTAGGTGTTATCCGCCCGGAAAACCAAGTTGGTCACGTTCGCATTGATGGCGACGTAATCCAGGACGTAGCCTGGACTGGTGGATGGGACTTGCCCCCTCATCCTAGCCTTCTCCCCCGAGGGGGCGAAGGAACTGGCAGAGGCGATGTGCATCGGTTGAGTGGTAGTTTGCGCCAAAGGTGCAGACGGTAGCTGCAATTTTTTGGAGGCGGTCTTGAACTTTGATTTTGACGGGATGCCGGCGTGCCGGGGCAATTTTTGCAGGCCGGCCTGGATAGCGGGCAGCGACACGCGTTCGAGCAAGATTTTCCGGCCATTGATGGCGCCATATTGGCGTTTGACGGAAACGCGATTGTGAAAATCGTGAACCGGAGAATCTTGGTCGCCCAGATCAAAGGCGCGGCCATGGCCAAGCCGGGTGACGCCCCAGGAAACTTCCTGATCGCCATCGGTTTCCTGCTCTTGGACGGTTTCGGCGGGCGGGTTCAGGAACTCGGTCATGACTTCCAGCTCGGTGGTTTCGGGGTTGAGATTGAAGGATTCAGGGGATGGAAGCTGTTCCCGGACGACCACATCCTGCTCCAGCGAGGCTTTTTTGTAGGTGTACCGGACATCGGCGTGCGCCCCGGAAAAGGCGTCCGCAAACAGAACCTGGTTGCTGCCGATCAATTTGCCCTGGGCATCTTGGACTTGGGCGATGACGGCGCTTTGACCGGTGGAACGGTCGTAATAGGCAAGGCCCAGAATATTGCTGCGCAGACGTTTGCCATCGGGTTCCTGCACATCGACCGCCCCGGCGGTGTTCAGGTTATTGGCGAAAATGACCTGGTAAGCGCCCTGTCGCGCGATGGCGCCACCGGCGAAGGGTTCGATCAATTCCTTGGATTCGGTCCATTCCCCGGTATGGGCGTCTTTATAATAAAGATTGGGGGCCAGTTCGGTGATGGCATGGTGTTGGGGGATGATGTGGCCATCAGGAGATTTTATATAGGTGTCGCGCTGCCAGACGCGATGGTTCGCGCCGCGCTCAGTGATCTGATAGGCGGTGGGCGCGGGCGCGGCGGAGTCAGGCCGGGATTGGTTCGCGGCCGGCTGGGCGAGGACGACACCGGCGACGCCAACTACGAGGGAGGTGAGGAAAATCGTTTTCATAGGTAAAACATGTTTGGAAGCGCCCGAATAATGGCCGGTCGTGGATAAAAGAATAGAGTATCAGCCGAAATGACCTTCTGGCTGCACGACTCCCAACCCGGCCTGTCCATTTTGATCCACATACCCGCCCCAACCTTCTCATTTCCTGAGAGACGATACGGTTGTACGCCGGACGGAGAGAAGTTTCAATGGTTATTTCAAAAAAACAGTTCGGGCGGGCGCGCAGATGAAAAAAGGTGACAATTCTTGACAAAAACTAACTTTGTTAGTATTTTGAAAAATAAATATGTATAAAAACTAATATGGTAAGTATATCTATACGACAGGCAAGCAGTTACGGGGACACGCTGGCACTGGCGTACGGGTCCGAGCCGGGCTGGCAACCGCCGCTCCGGGCGATCGGCAATTGCCACGCCTCAAGTCATGCCGGTCTTTTTAGCAACACGCGGGCGGGCCGCCCGCGCTCCTATAAAGTTGGCGCCAGGCGCGCGGGAAGGTCTTCGGGAATTTGAAATCTGGGATTTGAAAAAAGGCCAATGAAAACGCAAAAATTAAGCCAAATCAGACCAAATAAAACCGTGCCGATTTACGGTACTGTATTTACGACTGGAGCGGTTCCGGCTTGTAGGCGGCATGGCGGCTGGCTCGCATTGCCCAAACCTAAACCTTCGCACGCACGGCAACACCGATTTACACCCGTTTCTACCGATTTCTACTGGTTTCCACCGATTTCTACCAATATACACCGGTTTTTAAAAAAATTCCCGACACGGTTGACCGGCCTGACCATCAAAGTCCTGTGATATCCCATGAAATCCCAACGTGAAATTATTTCAGGGCAATACTGGCGATACCCCGTTATTAACGCCCGCTGCGGCATTGGTAGAAGCCGGGGTGGAGACCGCCGGCACGGCATTCGTCGGGGCCGGGGCCGCGACTTCCGCCGGCAGGCCGAGGCGGGAACGGAGGATGGCGCGCGCTTCGGGCGGCAGGCCGCGTTGCGGATCGAGCAAGCCGCGCACGACCTGCGAATTCATCTCGTCCAGCAGCGGCAGCGGAATGCGTTTATCGCCCTTAAAGCCACCGGTCGCCTTGTCATACTTCTGGTGAACCCGGGTGGCGAGGTTTTTGTAATTTTGATACGCCGCATCATCGTCCTGCACCAGCGACATGTAGGCGCGCACGAGGAAGCCTTGCACGGCCTGGGTCACGCGTTCCTGCGAAGTTTCCCCGATATCGATCTGCACCACGGCCACGGCGTATTCGTCCAGCGTGAGGTTCTTCGGCAGCGAGGTGGGGTCGTTTTCCACGATGGGCTGGCTGGGATATTTATCGCCCAGATATTTGAACCACTTGGCCGCCTCCGTCATGCGGTTGTTCACATACAGGAAATAGACGGCGTCCCGGATAAAATTGCGTTGGGCCCGCGCGATGTGATCCCGGTTGCCCGCATCATCCGCCGCCATCTGCTCATAGGCGTCATTGACGCGGTTCACCAGTTCCAGATTGGGCGCAAGGTCGACACGGCCGGTGAACGGATTGAGGGTGATATGGCCGTGCTTGAATGCCTGGTAGATGGATTGGTAGACGATGCGGCGGAGCATGATCAGGTCATCCTGCTTGACCTTGCCGGGGTGGAGCCGCGCCTGTTCCAGACCTTTCTCGCCCCAGTAGATCGCATGGGCTTCCGGCAGGCGCCAGTCCAGCGGGCCGCGCGTTTCATCCACGGTTTTGATGAAGGCCGGATCGAGTTTGAATTTTTCGCGGACGATGGCCGCATTGGTCCGGTCAAGGCTGGTTTGCGGATGGATCAGGCTTTCATAATTCGTCCCCTCCGGGCCGAACAGATCGGCCATCTCCTCCGCCCATTTCATCTTGTAGAACATGTTACCGTCGTCAAGATTCGCGCCGATCTTGTGCTGGAACTGCCAGGCCAGCTCGCGGTAGATCAGCACGTCATCCGGATTATATTTCAAGCCTTCATCGCGCATCAGTTCGACGCCGCGATTGACCCACCGCCAGCGGTCGGTGTAATCGCCCGGCGCGTTTTCCTTGAACTTCACCGAGATGTTATAGGACATGTTCCAGCCCTGAAAAACCCAGACCTGCGAGAAATGCGGCTCGAGATCCGTGATCCAGGTGGCGAGCTGGGACGCTTCAAAAAATTTGTCGTCCTGCTGCAGGTCGGACGCGCGCATCCAGAGAAAATTCGAGATCAGGCCGCGAAAGCCGCCGAGGGCGACCGTGGTGAACGCCAGCATGGGCGGCGCATTTTCCAGCACGGCGGCATGGGTCAGGCCCAGCCGGTCGCGATCCACGTTCAAGGATTTTTGCATCTGCCCGGCGCCGAAGATCAGCGCGGCGGCGAGCACCAGCAGGATGATTTGTTTGACGCGCGCGTTCATTGGGTCCCCTGCGCGGTCGCCAGTTCACGGCGGTTGAAGAACATGATGCCCAGCACGGCGAAAAACCCGCCGATGATCAGCACGATCTGCGTGAAGGCCAGGCCGAGTTCCGTCCAGGTGATGCTGCGCCCGGTGCTCAGCGATTCGATCGGTGAAAAATTTCCCACGAGCCGGATGACCGTCAAAAGGCCCTTGAAAGCGGGAATCAGGACGATGTCCGCCGCCGAGTGGCCCGCGATGCCTTTTTCCGAATCGCCCGCCGCCACCGAGCCCGAATCAATCGCGTCGGCCAAAGTTCCGCTGGACATGACCATCACCAGCATCGCGAGCGAGAAAAACGCCGCGACGGGGAAGGACAGGAAACTTGCCGCCATCAGTCCCAGCGCCGCCATCAATGCCAGCCAGCAGAAAATGATGCCGAGGCCGCGCGCAAAGTTCAGCGCGAAGCCGCCCTCCGGATATAGAACCTCCATGCCATCATCGAGCGAAAACAGGAGCGCGGTGTTGTTGCGGTTGTACACCGTGATCGAGAGCACGCCGTCCTTGTCGAACAGATCCGGCGGGATGGCAAATTCGTGGAAGGTGTCCGGGGCAAGGCTCATCGGCTCGCTGGGCCAGTATTTTCCAGATTCAGGGATGCCTGCGAGCCATTGCAGGGTGAAAGTGCCCGAGGGGCTCTTGTCGGCCGAATTGAATTTTACGCGCAATTGCAGCGGCTTGCCGGCGAGATGATTTTTTGCAAAGCCCAGGTCGATCTTCCATTGGCGGGTGTAGCCGGGCGGCACCTGTTGAAAATTCGCCAGCACGCCTTCGCGGATCTGTTTGCGGACTTCCGGCACGTCCACATTTTCCACCTGCGTGGTTTTCAGGCGGTCGGCCAAAATCTTTTCCGTCACTTTGTCGATATCCGCATCCGAGCTGGGTTCCTTGGCCGAACCGCGCGCGACCAGGATCTGTTCGTGCAGAACAGCCTGTTCATCCGCCGGCAATTTGGAGGCGCGCCATTGGAGCAGGCCGAAGACGCAGCCGCCGGAGATGGCCAGCAACGCGGCGTTCAAGGTCACGATGCCCAGCCATTTGCCGATCCAGATCTGCCAGCGCGCGATCGGCTTGGTGGCCACGACCTGAATCTGGCATTCCTCGATATCGCGGGCGAGCGTGCCGCAGGAGAGCCAAAGCGTGGAGATGCCCAGCAACGCCGTGATGGCGCTCAGCGTATACGTGAGGATGATCTGCGTGAAGCCCGCCGCCGTGCCGTCATCCCGGATGACAATCGGCAGGCCGACCACCGCCACGATCAACAGCGCGGCGATGACGAGGAAAAGCTTGAACCGCAACGCGGCCTTCCAGGTCAATCCGGCGATGGCTAAAACTTTCTGGCACCATTTCGGGCCGGAGAAAAATGAATGAGAAAAATGCGATGCTGTCGGCTGGGTTTTGCCCAACCGGAATGCTGACAAAGCCTGAACCTTAGAACCGGCTGAAATTAAACCTTCAAAAGAATAACCAGCTCGTTCGAGTTTCCGGCTGCGCCAAAAATTTCCACGCAGGCCGGTAAAAATTTGCAAACCCAGTCCCAAAATCACTTCAAAATAAGGATGATTCAGGAGAAAAGTTAGCTTTAGGAAGACCATCAAAGCGTTCGCAGCAAAAATCAAACCGCCTTGAAGCCATAGTCCGGCGATGAACGCCCAGATCCAAGTGAAGAAAAACCCTGGCCAGCTAAATCCCCGTTTTACCGCAACTAAATCGGTCTGGGACTTCGCAAAAATTTCGAATTCGCGCTGCATTGTGGCCTTGGCAGTAGAATTTATTTCTTGCCGCCGAGCAGCGAAGAAAGTTTGTCATTCGCCTTGGACAAATCGACCGGCTTGGCGGTCTCTGGTTTGCCCGCTTCTGTTTTGGCAGCCGGCTGCTCCGGTGACGGTGCCGGCACGGAAGCCTGGGCCAGCGCGGCGAGCTTGCTGTTGTCCACCTTGGGCGTGGGTTCTCCGGCCACCGGCTTCGCGGCAACGGGCGCGGCCTGCGGCAGCGACAGTTTTTCCAAAACTTTTTCGCCAACCGGCTTCGCCTCGATACCGCCACGCAGATATTCCGCCACGCGCG
>DASZCA010000327.1:0-5967 GCA_035943555.1 Verrucomicrobiia bacterium | reverse complement strand
TGATATCGTCACCCAAATTACCGAAGAAATTTTTGCGAAGGTCGAAGCTCGGATCCTTCTGCTGGACGCTGGCATTGGCAATGTCCACGACCGAGTTGACGGCCGCGAGCGCCTGCGGCGAGAGGTCGGCGAACATTTTTTGCAGGTCGGTCCAGGCCTGTTTGCCGTCCAGGCGGATGCGGGTAAATTTGATCGCATCGGCGGGGACAAAGGCCGGGGCGCTGGCATCCTTGGCGGGCAAAGAAATGATTTTGAGGAGACCGCTGCGGTCATCGACCGGCGCGGAGATGTGCACATCGGCGATGGAGCCATCACGTCCGTCATGCATGGCGAAGCTGGCGGATTTGATGTTGCCCAGGCCGGTCGCCTGGAGAATCTTGGTCGGGGAAAATTTCGGCATCATGGAGCCGGAATCGGCGTCGGGGTTTTCCGGCGCCTGGGCGAGAAGGTTGAAGAACACCTTGCCATTGAACCAGCCGTAGTAGGTGGGCGTGTTCCGGAACTGCGAGAGCTTGTCGGCGGCGAAATTGGCATCATCCGCCAGCGCCGGGACGGAACCACCGGTCAGATGCGCCATGATGGCATCGGCCAGCTTCAACGAATTGGCGGCGATGAGCAGCGAACCCGACTGGGCGAAATAGATGTCCACCGGCTGCGGCGGTTTCTCTTCCTTGCCGATCTCCGAGACGGGCGTTTTCTGTCCGAAGAGGTTGGCCAGATCATTGGTGGCGAGGGTCACGACCGTGAAGTCGGTGCCGCGGATCTTTTCGGTGCGCAGCGACCGGCCGTTATCGGTCATCTTTTTGGTGAGCGTGGCGAGGTTCGTCTTGAGTTGCGAGCTCTTGTCCTTCACATCCAGCAAGAGGACCACGCCGGCCGGAATGTCATCGTGACCGTTGGAGCCGTTCACGGTGGCGGCCACGGTGAACTGGCCCTGCAGCAGGCCGGTGAAGTCATTCACGTTGAGCCCGAGGTCTTTTTCGAGCGGGGTAATAAATTTTTCCGTGAACTTGCCCATGAATTTATCATGGAACGGCTTCATGGCGGGGTCATTCCAGAACAGCAACTGCGGCGAAACCTTGCTGGCATCGCGGAGCACGTTGCAATCCGGCACGGTGAAAAAAGCGATGGTATCGGCCGGCAGCAGGTTTTCGGCGGGCGCGATGGCGGCGCGGAGCAGGGAGTTGGTGGCGAGGAAAACGCCGGCGACGGCCAGGCGTAAAATATTTTTCGTCATGATAAAATTGTGGATCGGAAAAAAGCGGCGGTCGCGGTTCATTTGGCTTCCACCGTCTGCTTGGTGCGGCTGGGCGGCTCGAGGTAGCGGAACGGATTGTTCGGATTATCGGTCGAATACGCAAACGCATCGCGATGATCGAGGAAGCTCTTCACGAGTTCCACGGGGATGGCGAAACCGAGGCCTTCGCCGAAGGTGATCTTCATGTTGGTGACGCCCACGACTTCCCCGGCAAGGTTGAAGAGCGGACCGCCGCTGTTGCCGGGGTTGATCTGAGTGCTGGTCTGGAGGTACAACTCACCCTCGAGTTCGCGGGTCTTGGTGCTCAAGATGCCTTGCGTGACCGTGCGTTCGAGGCCGAGCGGGCTGCCGATAGCGAACACGCCGTCACCGACGTTCAAGGCATCGGAACTGCCGAGCGTGATGGGCTTGAATTTGGGCGCGTTCTTGTCCTCGATGTGCAACAGGGCGAGGTCGTGAAATTTATTGATGGCGATGATCTTTACGGAGCGATACGTCTCGCGATCAAGCTGGCCGTTGGTCTGGTGGTAGACCTCGACGGAAATCTCGGTTTCACCCTCGATAACGTGGAAATTGGTGATGAGATAGCCCTCATCATTGATGAAAAAGCCGGAACCGAGGCCGCCAGGAGTCTTGACCTGGACAACGGCTTCGCCGATCTGCTTGACGAGCGAACTGACGTCGCGGGCGGCGGAAGTTTTGGTGGTGGTGGCGTAAAATTGGCCGGCGGTCGGCGCGGTCACGGGGGCGGGGGCGTTGGTTTCGTTCGCCTTGGTGATGCGGCTGATGGCGTTGCGGGGAACGACCAGCACTGTATAACCCAGGTCCACCACGACGGAATCGGATTTTTCGGCCAAAATCTTGCCAGTGACGGCAGATTTGTCCTTAAGCTGCAACGTATCGGCAAAATCCAATTGCACGCCGCCGACGAGCAGGGCGGCGATGGTGAGATGTTTCTTCAACGACATTTGGCAAAATTAAACCACAGCCTTTGATTTGACAAGCGGCTGGACGTTCAAACTTGACGGGAAATCTTTTCATTTGCCGGCGGTTCAGCCAGACTGGGCGACCGTGATTGACACAAAAGAAAAGCTTTCGGCGTTTCTGCCCGTGGTAAAATCGGCCGCGTGGCTCGCCATCGACACCGAGGCGGACAGCCTCCACGCGTATCCGGAGAAGGTCTGCCTGATCCAGATCAGCACCGCGGACGGCGACCGGCTGGTGGATCCGCTGGCGGACATGGACATCGCCCCGCTGCTGGATTCATTGGTGGGACGGGAGCTGATTTTTCACGCCGCCGACTACGACTTGCGGCTGTTGCGGAAGCATCATGATTTCACGCCTTCCGAAATCTTCGACACAATGCTGGCGTCACGCCTCCTGGGCGAGCGGCAATTCGGGCTGGGGTCGCTGGTGGAAAAATTTTTAGGCGTGAAACTGGACAAGGGGCCGCAAAAAGCGGATTGGGCCCAGCGCCCGCTCACGCCGCGCATGGAGGAATATGCGCGCAATGACACGCGCCACCTCAAGACGCTCGAAGAAAAACTGCGCGCAGAGCTTATCGCGAAAGGCCGGCTGGCGTGGCATCAGGAAAGTTGTGCGCGGCTGATCGCGGAAAGCTCGGTGCCGCCGGTGATCGATCCGGACGCGGTGTGGCGCATCAAGGGCAGCACGTTTTTGGAGCGACGCGCGCTGGCGGTTTTGCGCCAGCTCTGGCACTGGCGGGAAAGCGAAGCGGTGGCGGCGAGCCGTCCGCCGTTTTTTGTGCTGTCGCACGAGACGTTGATCGCCATTTGCATAGCCGTGGCGGAGCAGCAGCCGCACGAACAACTGATCCCCCCCCGCATGCATCCGCGTCGCCGGGATAATCTGGCGGAAGCCATCCGCAACGCGAAGATGGTGCCGCCGGAGAAATTTCCGCAAAAAATCCTGCATCGCTCGCAACGGCCGACCGAGGCTGAGTTCCGCCGTTTTCGCGACTTGGAGAAGATCCGTGACCGCCACGCTCATGAGTTGCAGATCGACGCCACGCTCATCGCGCCCAAATCGGTGCTGGGCGATCTGGCGCGGGATTGGGACAAGCATGCGCCGGAATTGATGAAATGGCAGCGGGAGTTGTTGCAGCCGATGAAGTGAGGGCAGGGTGAGGAATTGAGGGTGGAGGATGGAGGATGGCGCAGTACGCGCCACGGGCGTTTTAAATTGAATACTTGTTGGCCGCGCAAGACGGCGTGGTCATGGGCCCAGTGAGATTCCCTAACAGGGATACTCTTTCTTCAAATGATCGAGGGGATTCCGGGAATTGCTTCGCCATAAGGTGCCCGCTGCGCGGGCATAAGTCGTCGCAGCGCGACGACTTCCACCTCCACTTTCGATTCCGCGCCTACTGAGTTTCTGGGGTAGCCTTTTTCAGCCCGGTGCGGAGGACCTGGTTGGGATCCCAGTTGATATCCTTCGAGGAAATTTTTGGGTGGGCCTTGAAATAGGCATCCCAGATCCCGAGTGACAGGATGGCGGCCCCACGGGAGGTGGGGTGGAGGCCATCGTCTTGCAGCAGGCTGCGAGTCGTGCCGGCGGGGAGCATGATGCCATGAAGTTTGATGGCTTCATCGGCTTTCACGGCGCGCATGAATTCAGCGAGCGGGACGATGGTGACGCGCGGGTGTGCCGCTGCCCATTTCTTCAGACGCGCATTCGCGGCGCGGCGGGCGCTTTCGCTGGGCACCTGTTCGCTGCCGATGATGCCGCTGTTGGTGGCGGAGGAGGCATCGGGAATATCGCCGACGATGATCGGACAGGGGAGCTGTTCGAGCAGTTTCAAGCCGAACTCAAAATGTTGGGCGCGGGCGGCGTCGGAATCCTGTTCGCCGTAGCAGAACCAGAACATGAAATCGACGGCCACGACGAGGGTGGGTTTGGCGTTAGTGGCGGAATTGACCTCCTGCGCGGCCATGGCATCGGGGCTCAGGAAAAACAGGGCGGTGCCGAAATTTTTTACCGGGGAATGAGCGGGGATGATCGCGGCATCGAGATAATTATGCAGTTTGCACTTCTGGGTTTCCGGGCCGCCGAATGGTTCGGACAGGACGAAGCCGCCGGAGGCACTGGCGCCGATGACGACGACGCGTGACCAAGGGGATTCGGCGGCGAGCGCTGCCAGTTGAGGCAGGGCGATGAACAGGCAGAAAGCTAATTTTATCAAGGTGTGTCGGGAAAAGTGCCGGTTGATATTTTGATATGCCACGGGAGAACCTTCGGCTTTCGATGGGGAACTTTCAATAATTTTTACCGGATGGGAGGAACTGGCGACTGGAAACTCGCCAGAACCGGCAGGCTGGAAAGCCTGCCCTACAGAGGAACGGGAACGCTTTGCAAACTGGCTTCGAACTGTTAGCGTTTGTTCTGCCGGTCAAAACATCCGGCAATTGTCTCCGATGAAAAACACCCTTGATACTTTTCTGCCCCGTTCACTGCGCGCTGTCACCTTCATCGCCGTTGCGTGGTTGCTTTGCCCGGCCGTTTTTGCGGCGGGCACGAATACGGTGGTAACCTTGCCGGCGTTTGCACCGCCGGTCATCGGCTCGACCAATCAACTGGCGATCGGTTCGCCCGCCATCATTGTTCCGCCGGTGATCGCCAAATCCCTGAATCTGGGCGCGGCTGGCACGGCGGACACGGATGGCGCGATGGCGGTGGAAGTCATCCGGACGCCGTTGGAACATCTGCTCAACGATTCCGGCCGGTTCCAAATCTTTGAGGGTGCGAGCGCGGGTTATAAAATCCAGGCGGGCGTGGCCGGTTTCAAAATCGCGAGCGACAGCGCGGCTTCGACGAACAAGCCTTCTTTTTTCAAGGGCGTCACCGCCACATTTAAAGGGATGTTCAACAAGAGCACGGCGACGAATCAATTGGGCGGGTTGGACTTGGTCAACGGACTGAATGACATCAACTGGAGCAAGGATGAGACCCGGATCTTGATCCAATGCGATGTTTCCATCCAGCTATCGCGTTTGAACGGGCAGGCGTCCGAGTTGCTGGCGGGCAAAGCGGGCTCAGTTTTTAAAGACATGACTGTAAAGGATGCGCGGGCGCAAATGGGGGCTTTTGACCCGGTTGCCGGACCGACTGTCCAGAGCAAGACGGACTTTGAAGCATGGATCATCGGGCTGGCGTTGCACGATGCGTTGACGAATCTGATGCCGGAAATCGACCGGGAAATCTCTGATCCCCGGGCGAAGGTAGCGCAGGCGGCGGCAGCCATTGCCCGTCATCACATGGCGGGAAAAGTGGTGGCGGTGCGCGCCAAAGAGTTGATCGTGGTGTCGCTGGGGGAGGTCAATGATCTCAAGGCGGGTGACAAACTCAGTCTCTTCAAGACCACGGATATTCTGAACGGTGCCGGTGCGGTCATGTTCACGGAGGAAGTTCCGGTGGGGGAAATCACGGTGAAATCTGTGGGGCAGACGAACAGCATTGCGGCTTATCCGGCGAATGTGGCGGATGTCAAAGAGGGGTGGCGGGTCCGGGCGGTGCAGTAGTCGTTTCGTAATTTAAATCATGTCCCATCCGGTGCGCCGATTTTGAATATCGTCGCGCGTTCTCACTTGCCAAGTTTTCTGACTAATCACGTTGCTGCGGCTGATCCGGCTTGGCCGGACACAGCCGCGCTCCGGATATTTTACCGCACTTTTTCGAAGGCAAAGCCTTTG
>DASZCA010000326.1:0-3874 GCA_035943555.1 Verrucomicrobiia bacterium | reverse complement strand
CATTGTCCTTGGGTGTCATCCTTAAGAACTGGAAAATGATCGCCTTGGGATTATCGGAAACCACCCGAAAGCGGAAATCTCAGGCGGAAAAATATAACGCAATGAGCCTTGCAACAAGTTAGCGCTTATGGGGCGTTGCCCTAGGCTGATATGTAGCGCGCCTTTGGCGCTGTGGAAGGGCGGGGCGAGGATGGGAACTGACCAAATTGGGCGGAGGCGCAGGCATTGTCATCTGCCGCCCCTAGCGGGGCTCATCATATTTAACCGAGCGATTGGCTACAAAGATTCCGCTCCTAATGGAGCTTGGGGCGTGAAGCCGACGTGCGGTATGGGGACGTGGGTTGAGAATGCATAGGTGGTGGTGGGGGCGGATGTGTGATCTCAACGGGCAGCCGACGGACATCAGTGCACGGCGAGGGCGAAAATTTTGAAAACATCTCACAAATGCCGATTTTTTTAAATTGCCGTTTTTTGCCTGCAAAAGGTCGTTTTTACTTTTTGGGTTGGACAGCCTGTGTCCAACCGGGTTGGGTAGGATGCCGGGTATGCAATGCCTTGGGCATGCGGAATGGCGGTGGCGCGGCGCTGAATTTTGGTTCAGGGTCGAGGGGAATGCCATGCGCTGGGTAGGGCGAGGGGCGGGTGCTGGCAGGATGCCGGCGCTCCCAGTCGGGGGAGGCTGTCTGGCGTGCGGGCGGGGGGTGCGCTTGAGGGAGGACGTCGCGGTTGCAGGCGAAAGCGGCGCTGGAGCGGTCGCACTCCAAACGCTGCGCGAGGTTTGGGGGCGATGGAAGGTGGTGTCGAACATTCAACATTTAACGTGCTCTGTAGAAACCTTTTTTAACAAAGCAAAGACAAGCTGGGAAACGGGCAGATTTTTGTTCAAGTCGAGGCAGGCAGATGGGTTTTATAAAAAGAAAGCACCACCTCTCCCCAGCGACGTCAGGTTTAAGAAAGGTTTCTACAGAGCACATTTAACGTTCAACTCCCAACGCCCAAGGATTGGTGGCGGGCAGAAAGTGAGCTTGGGGAGGTTTATCCGACTGAATCCGACCTAATCCGACCTTTCAATTTTTTTCGAAGCCAAACGGTGGGGGATTTACGAGTTGTGGTTTGCAGGCAGAGATTTTGTTGGTTGTTTGCGAGCGTTGGTTGCAGGCGAAAGCGGTGTCGCGTCCCGCAGGGCGGGACTTGCCACCGCAGTCCAAAACGGTGGCGGGTTGGCGGAGGGTTTATGTCAATAGCGCTGGTTATGAAATCTCGAATCTAAAATTTGAGAAAAGGCCAATGAAAATGAGAAAATTAAGCCAAATTAAACCAAGTAAAAGCGGAGTAGTTTTGGCTGCGGATAAGGAGAAGCGCAGATGGGGAGGTGGACACGCGGTCGGGCCGCCCGCGCTCCTAAGCCAGGGAATAAGTTTCTCCGGTTTCGGTTTTACTTGGGGTTGGCTCTTGGTTAAACCATGCGCCCGCTTTTGAAATGAACGAAGCACATATCCAAAAAATTGCCGGCGAGCTGAAAATCCAGCCGCGCCAGGTCGTGGCCACCGCGAAACTGTTTGCCGAGGGCGCGACGGTGCCTTTTATCGCGCGTTATCGCAAGGAAGCGACGGGGTCGCTGGACGAGGTCGCGGTGACGAACATCCGGGAACGGTTGATCGGGCTGGCGGACTTGGACAGCCGGCGCGAGACGATCTTGAAATCACTCGTTGAAAGAAATTTGCTGACGGACAAGCTGAAGGCGGATATCGCGGCGGCGGACAGTGTGACGCGGCTGGAAGATATTTACTTGCCGTATCGCCCGAAGCGCCGGACGCGCGCGATGATCGCGAAGGAGCAGGGGTTGGAACCGTTGGCGGACTTGTTGCTGGAGAAGCAATCGACGGTCGATCCGCAGGTTGAAGCGGCGAAATATGTCAGCGTGGAAAAAGGCGTGGCGGATGTGGCGGCGGCGCTGGCGGGGGCGCGCGATGTCATCGCCGAACGGGTGAACGATGATGCGGCGGCGCGCGCGAAGTTGCGCGACCTGTATTGGAGCGAGGGCGTGGTGAAGTCGAAGGTGATGTCGGGCAAGGAAGAACCGGCGGCGAAGTTCAAAGATTATTTTGATTGGAGCGAACCGATCAGCAAGATTCCCAGCCACCGGTTGCTTGCGATCCGCCGGGGTGAGACGGAAGGATTCCTGATGATGCGGATCGTGCCGCCGGAGGAAGCGGTGCTGCCAATGTTGGAGCCGATGTTTGTCACCGGCAGGGGGCCGGCGGCGGAACAGGTGCGGCTGGCGGTGCAGGATGCTTACAAGCGATTGCTGGGGTCGGCGATCGAGGTGGAACTGCGGATGGAGACGAAGAAGCGCGCGGATACGGAGGCGATCCGGGTGTTCGCGGATAATTTGCGCGAGCTGTTGCTGGCGTCGCCGTTGGGGAGCAAGAATGTGCTGGCGATCGACCCGGGTTTTCGCACGGGTTGCAAAATCGTGTGTCTTGACCGGCAGGGCAAGCTGTTGCACAACGACGTGGTTTATCCGACGGCGTCGAGCGCCGGGGAAGTGCGCGAGGCGGCGATGGCGTTGCTGAGCATGATCAAAAAATATCAGATCGAGGCGATCGCGATCGGCAACGGGACGGCGAGCCGCGAGACGGAGACGTTCGTGAAGGCGTTGAAATTGCCGTCGACGATTCCGGTGGTGATGGTGAATGAGAGCGGGGCTTCCATTTACTCCGCTTCGGAAGTGGCGCGCGAGGAATTTCCGACGCAGGATCTGACGGTGCGCGGCGCGGTATCGATCGGCCGGCGCTTGATGGATCCGCTGGCGGAACTGGTGAAGCTGGACCCGAAATCCATCGGCGTGGGGCAGTATCAACACGACGTGGAGCAGGGCGCGCTCAAGCGCAGCCTGGATGACGTGGTGATCAGTTGCGTGAACGGCGTGGGCGTGGAACTGAACACGGCGAGCAAGCAATTGATGGCGTATGTTTCCGGATTGGGACCGGCGCTGGCGGCGAACATCGTGGCGTATCGCAATGAAAACGGGCCGTTCAAATCGCGGGCGGACTTGAAGAAGGTGCCGCGTCTCGGCGAGAAAGTGTTCGAGCAGGCGGCGGGATTTTTGCGCATCCGCGACGGCGGGCATCCGCTGGATGCGAGCGCGGTGCATCCGGAGAGCTATGAGATCGTGGATCGCATGGCGAAGGACTTGAACTGCTCGGTCAGCGACCTGATGCGCGATGCGGGGTTGCGGCAGAAGATTCAATTGCCGAAATATGTGACGGAGACCGTGGGGTTGCCGACGTTGACGGACATCGTGGCCGAGCTGGCGAAGCCGGGGCGCGATCCGCGGCAGAAGTTTGAGGTGTTCTCATTCCAGTCGGGCGTCGAGAAGATGGAGGATTTGAAGCCGGGCATGAAATTGCCGGGGATCGTCACGAACGTCACGGCGTTCGGGGCGTTCGTGGATATCGGCGTGCATCAAGACGGGTTGGTGCATGTGAGCCAACTGTCTGACAAGTTCATCAAAGATCCGTCGGAAGTGGTGAAGGTGTCGCAACGCGTGACGGTGACGGTGACGGAAGTGGACCTGCCGCGCAAACGGATCGCGCTCTCGATGAAGGCGGCGCCGCAGATCGGGCCGAGCACGACGGGGCAGCGGACATCACCAGCGGCACCGCGCCCGGCGGGCGGTGGTGGATTTAACCGACCGGCCCAAACAAGCCAAGCGGCGAAGCCGGCGGCGGTGGACTGGTTCACGGCGGCGCTGAACAAGAATAAGAATTAACATGAACGCGTGGCGGTCCAGTTTGGTGTTCATGAGCCGCTCGACAGTCAAACCGGGAAAGAAGAACTGGGGACTGGAAAGTCCCCAGCACCGGCAGGC
>DASZCA010000325.1:0-3804 GCA_035943555.1 Verrucomicrobiia bacterium | reverse complement strand
GTCAGCTCCGGCTTGTGTTTCTGTTGCGCCAGCTTGTACGCGGTCAGCTCACAGATGGCTTCCACCGTGTCACCGTCAATTTTATGCTCCGCCGGGCAATTCTCATTGATCCACAGATGCGTGTACTCATGCGCGGCCACGCCGGTCATCTCGTCCCGCGTCCGCCCGCTCAGCATGATCACCTCATGCGTCCACTTGCCGCCATCCGCCGGGCGCGAATGCGCGAAGCCAAAGGCGTGCAGATCATTCGTCCGGCCCTTTTCCGACCAGTAGTCCACGTCAAACATCATCACCGCCACCGGCGGGCTCTTCAGCGCGAACTGCGGGCCGTACATGTCCACCACCTCGCCCCGCACCTGCTCGAACAGTTCCGTGCCTTGTTCCACCGTCATCACCGCATCCGCCTTGTCGAACTTGCAGATAAACCGCCCGTCCCCTGTTTTCAGATGCCCGTCGCCCTCCTTCACCGGCAACCCGCAGATCGTGCAACGATCGGTGATCTTCTCACAATCATCGCAGATCACCCCCCGCCAATGCGTCCAGATCTGCCCCGTCAACGGCCCCTTGCCGCAAACGATGCAATGGTAATTTTCCTTCTGCGGATCGTAATAATTTGTCTCCTCGGCGACAGCCGTAGCGGCCATCGCGAGCAGAAACAAGATGAGAATGATCTGGCGCACGATATTCAGTTAATAACTACAAGGTCCGTGCTGGCAACTAGGTTTGAAATTGAAGTAAAACCGCTCAAATTCAGGCTTCTGAATTCACCTGGCGAAATTAAATTGACGTCTCCGTCAGAATAGCCAACGGCATGAGCCGGGTGGCGATGATAAAAATTCCAAATCGTCGGCTTCGGTATGTTTCCAAACGGCTCTGTGCAAACAATGACCAATTCATGGTTGTTAATCTTGCCTGTTAAAAAATTGGTCCTCACCAAAAGGTCGGTGCCACATATTCCCCAATGTTGTCTGGCAAGCATTTGTAGGCATTGCTTGTCAATTTTTTCGATCTCAAATTTTTCAGTGTTATCTTCGGAGGCCATCCGCGCGTAAAGTGAAAAATTGTAACAGTCAGTTCTGGCAGGGTTATTTCCTCCACAATTGGTCGAGTTTTCCAGAAGAGGCACCACCATCGCCGCGATAAGGGTCAATATTATGATGACCGCCATGATGGTTAATATCTTTGATTTCATATCATGGCTTCCGGCGGTCCTTTTTCACATCGTCAACGCCGCATCCCAGTCCTTCCACACCGGCTCATACCCCAGGTTCCGGATCTGCGCCGCCACCTCGTGCGGCGGACGTTCATCCGCGATCTGAAATTGCCCCGTCGCATTCGTCTCGCGATTCGCCACCGGCGCCCATTCGCTCGAGTTCGCCGCGATCTCCTTGATGATCCCGCGCTCCGTGTGATGGATCTTCTCCTTGCCCGCGCCCGTATAGCCGCCCGGCTCCGTCCGCGCTCCCGCGCTCATCATCGTGATCCCCAGCGGAATCAGACCATTGCGAAACTTCGCCGGCTCCCGCGTTGAGAGCACCAGTCCCACATCCGGGAACATCAGGCGGAACGCGCACACCAGTTGCACCAGCTCGCGATCCCCCAGATGCGTCAACGGCTGAAACTCCCCCGCGCACGGCCGCAACCGCGGCAGCGAAATCGTGATCGACGCCTTCCAACAATTCCGTAGCAGATAATCCGCATGCGCCGCCACGCTCAATGCCTCATACCGCCAGTCTGCCAGCCCGTACAACGGGCTGATGCCCAGCCGGCGAAAACCCGCCGCATACGCGCGCTCCGGCGTCTCCAGCCGCCAGTCAAAATTTCGTTTCGGCCCCGCCGTGTGCATCACCGCATACACCGCGCGATCATACGTCTCCTGGTACACGATCAATCCTTCCGAACCCGCTGCCACCAGCGGCTTATATTCTTCCGTCTCCATCGGCCCCACCTCCAGCGAGATGCTCGGCCAATCTTCGTGTAGCGCCGCGATGCAATCGCGCATATACCCGTTCGAGACAAATTTCGGATGCTCCCCCGCCACCAGCAGCAGATTGCGAAAACCTTGCGATTTCAATTCCGCCGCCTCCCGCCGCACTTCATCCAGCGACAACGTCACCCGCAAGATCGGATTATCCCGCGAAAAACCGCAGTACGAACAATTATTGATGCACTCGTTCGAAAGATACAACGGCGCGAACAGCCGGATCGTCTTGCCGAACCGCTGCTGTGTCAGCTTTTGCGAACGCGCGCACAGCGATTCCAGCATCCCGCCCGCCGCCGGCGAGATCAGCGCCGCAAAATTTGCCAGCGAAAACCGCGATTTCCCCGCCGCCTCGCGGGCAACCTCCGGCGTCGTGGCCATCGATTGTTTGACCAGCGCCTCCAACGGCAACGAATTAAATTCAGCAACAAAGCTCACGGCAATAATTTAGCAAATTTCTCCGCAAAGTCGAGGCGCCTGCCGTGTCGCGACTTTATTTTGTTTGTTTGGTTTTGCCGCGATACACGTCCCATAAATTTTTTTAAAACTGGTTGAATCCGGTTGAAACGGGTTGAAACCAGTTTAAACTGGTATAACCGGTGTTGATGACAATGGGCGGCGGCTGTGTCGGGAGCAAGGGATCAGCCGCAGCATGTGACTTGTAACCACGCTTTCCTGAAGACAGGGCCAACCAAAACCGGCCAAAATGGTCAGCTAAAGATTCTAAAAACCTGCCGTCTCAAAACCGATCCTTATTGATAACCTACTGATAATGCGGCGGCTTCGCGTTGTTGCCCTTGATCCGCTCCAGTTCCATTGATTCCATCGCCGTGCTCTGCCGTTGCACTTCCTTTTTCAACCGCTCCACCACTTTTCCCTGCGCGATGATGACGCCATTCAACTGCTCCACCTGATGCTCCAAGTGCGCAATGTTCGCTTCCATCTTCTCAAACCGCGCGGAAATATCGTCGTTCATGCCCCAGTTATCGGCGGTTGGCAGGCTGGTTGCAAGTCAGATAGAAACAAAGGGGGAAATTCTCGTCATTTGAAATTGGCGACAACCATTTTCTCAGCAACCTTCAAATTTTAAAGACGCTTGCCTTGCCGGTCGCCTCGCCCCTCGGAGGGGAGCAGCGACAGCGGCTATGGAAGGGGTGAGGGTTGGGATTCAGCCCAGACGCGTGATATTCATTAACTCACACATCCCCCAGTCATCCATCAATCCACTTATCCATTCATCCGTCCCGCTTCACTTCCTCCGCCAAACATACCTCGCCATGATCACCCTCAACGCCGCCGCCAGCGGAATCGCCAGCACACCGCCCAAAATTCCCCCCAGCAACGTCGTCCCCGTCATCACCGCGATGATGATTGCCAACGGCGGCAACCCCACGCGATTCCCCATGATCTTCGGCGAGATGAACAAACCTTCCAGCGTCTGCACTACCGCGAACACCGCCAGTACCAGCAACGGATGCAACCAGTCACCATATTGGACAATTGAAAGCGTTAGCGCCGTGATAAAAATCACCACCGCACCCAAGAATGGGATCATCGTCAAAAACACCGCCGCAAATCCCAGTAGAAAAGCGTAGTTCACCCCCACGATCAAAAAGCCAATGGTGTACAGCACCGCGTCCGTGATCGCCACCAGCACCTGCCCGCGAAAAAACGCCACCAGATAGCCACTGATCGCCTCGAGTACAAAAACCACCTCATCCTTCGCGTGGGACTCCCGCAGCGGCAAATATTCACGCCAATGTTTTTCAATGCCGCGCTTCTGCAATAGAAAATGAAACGCATACACCGGGATCAGCACCAGC
>DASZCA010000324.1:0-10797 GCA_035943555.1 Verrucomicrobiia bacterium | reverse complement strand
ACATAACCTTCTCGCACGTGCCATCTTCTGAAGAACTGTGCAAAAGCCAGTCGAGGTTAGGGCCGGGGTGAGGACGGACAACCCACTATCTTTCCATTTTTCATTCTCAATCCTATATCCTCTTTGTTTGCATTCATTTTAATTCACCACTCATTTCAACCCCATGATTTCATCCACCTTGTCCACAAACGCCTTCAGCTCCCCCTCCGTCATCGGTTCATTCAAATCTCGCCGCTTCCCGTTCGCCCCTGACAGCTTGCCCATCAGATCCTGACGCCTCTTTTTCTGGAACTTAAATTTCTCCCGCTCCAAATGCAGCCGCCCCACCCAAACCCCGCCACGCTGAAGCAAAGTCACATCTCCCGCCGCCAGCCGCAGCAATTTGAAACGCTCCGCCTCATCCGGCCCGGACGCCAATCGTCCCCGCAACGCCACCAGATAACGCGGCGTCAGCCAGCCCGTGGCGATTTCCGTCGCCGTCCCGCCCATCACCTTCCGCGCCCGCTCCCACTCCGCCGTCATCTTCGTCACCGTCGCCAGCAACCCCTCAATCTCCCCATCGGCTTCAGCATCAATCTCAGTATTGATCGTATTCATGCCCCAACCTTACCCCCGCCGGTTGGACATACGCTGTCCAACCCAAAAAATAATCGGGAGTATGTACTTAACGCAAATCAGGTAAAAAAGTGGGAACTGGCTTTAACCGGCTGCCCTTTTTTGCCGACGCCATCAACACGATCGCCCGTTTTCAAAAAACAATCGTTTTAACAGACATCTCCAATTTGCGTTATCTACCTACTCCCGAAAATAATTTCGCGACAATTTCACCTCGTTTCAACAAACAATTGCGGGTTCTCCACGAGTGTGAGATGTTGGCTAGACTATGCAAAATGCAATCAGAACAAAGATGAACCCGAGGGTGTTTCGGGTGAAACACAGTACAATCCTTTGCAGACGTACTGGATTTGAAGTAACAGCGACCACGGAAATTTTCCATGAGGATTATGACCCGGCAACGGGCACATTCACACTGGTAGTTGGACTTTACTTTGCCCGACTTTCGACAGGTGGCACAGTCTCTCTCGCGATAATAGGGAATCAGGATGGCCGTCCAGTTACGCTCCAAAAAGCATACTACGCGTTAACACAAGAGGATTTTAACGCTGCACTCCGAGGTGAAGTCGTGGAAATTGACAATGAACTTTCTTTGGGGAGCACCGACAGCAGTGTGATTGATGGTCAGCCGGTCAAAGTGAGAACGTTGATGGCCGGAGAAAAGATAGGTAAGCTTAAAGTCACGCCTGTACGATTGGGCAATATAGTGACGGTTGAAGTTTCATACGATGCAAGTCCATTTCTTGATACGCCAAAACTGAAATTGTTTCCTTTGAATCAACGTCAATTGGAGGATTACATGCTCAAAGGGCCAAATTGCGTTTTGGAAGAAAAAAGCAAACCGGCAACACTGCAATACGGATGAATCTCTACCGCCCGACTACTCTAAAAAACCCAACGGGAGTAGTCTGCCAATTTGTTAAAATTTCACTCCAACTGCCATTGCCATCCGCCATGTTTGTCAACACTGGCTGCCAGTCAATTGGGGGCACCAAGTTGGTTGTGGATTGCAGAACATATGGGTATCCAACTGAGCCTGTGAATTGCAAAATAAGTTGACGGCTATTGTTTTCAAATGCCATAAAACTTTGTGGCGGGAGAAAAACAACTAAAGAGGCTGCATCGGTAGTTACACTTCCAAAATTATTTGTCACTACTACATAATAATTTGCCGCATCATCGCTTGAAACCGATGGCAAATCAAAAAGCGCATTGGTTTGGCCATTCATACTTAATGCGGATGGTGCATCAATCTGGATCGTGGGTGGGGATGTGTATCCTGAACCTGCATTGGTAATAATTATAGCTGACACCATTCGATTGCTCACAACTGCATATCCCCCTGCACCGCTGCCATTGCCGCCGACAATTTGCAATTGCGGCACGGTCAAATACCCATTCCCGCTGCTGCATATGTTGGCTGCTAAAACAAATCCGCCTATAACAACTGGGGTCGCGGCGGCGCTGCTCTGGGCCGCCGAGACCTTCCACCATTGATATCCAAATGGTGGAGTCCCGTCCAAAACAACACTGAACGTGGCATTGCTGCCAATGGCGACGTTGGAATTTTTGGGTTGTTGGCGAATTGATGGCGGCAACGCGACTGTCAAAGAAGCCAAGCTGCTTGTAACGTTTCCATAAACATTAGTCACTACCACAAAATAACAACCGAGGTCATTTGTGCTGATGTCACTGACGGTGAGGGTGGCGTTCGTTTGGTTAATCAACAGGCCATTTGGGGGATCAATTTGAACCATTGGAAGATTGGTATATCCCAATACAGCGTTGGTAACAATTATTGCTACCACCATCCCATTGCTGACAACCGCCGTCCCGGTAACGCCATTTCCACCACCGCCAAGAAACTGCACATTTGGAGTGGAAGTGTATCCCGAACCACCATTGGTAACCATGGCTGCGTAAACAAATCCGTATGCCATCAGGGCAATCGCTCCGGCCGGTGATTGTTGGTTTGTGTTATTGAAATACCATTGATAAGCAATCGGAGAGACACCGGTAGTCGCAACAGAAAAATTTGCATTGCTGGAAATTAGCGCGCTGTCGCTGAGTGGTTGCTGAGTAATTGCAAGGACGGTTTGAACGCAAACATTGTTTATAGTTTTTGGTGAAGCAAATGAAGTGAAATCAAATTCGAAATCTAAAAGTGAATTTTGCACGGTAGCTTGGGTAACGAAATCAAAAGTCTGAGGGCCGGTCGAATATGGATCATTGTGATCTCCAAGATACCAGTTTGTAAAATCAAGCGTTTGACTGAGCAACCCAAAATCGATACGCGTATCATACTGAAATGCAAACAGCGTGTTATAATAATAGCTAAAGGAAATTTCATACAAGCCTCCGGGAATTGTTGGCAATATTTGGCTCAAAGACGCAATCGTCGAAGATCCTGAAACCGTGCATCCCAAGTTGCCAAATTCAGGGTTGGTACTCAACCCGGCGCCACCGCCTGTGTCGGTTGGTGTCGTAACAAATGTCCAACCATTTGTCCCGTTTGCGCCATCAAGGAAACCACCGTTGACCACGATATTAGTTTGCGCTCCAAGGCGAGTGGTATTCAGTGAAAATGCCAAAACCGACATGAATGCAAAACGCAAGAATATCATATTGTCACATCAATTTTTCCCTAAATGCGGATTTTCCATAAACGCGTCCAAGCAAGTTGTATACTAACAATTTTTAAATTTATGTCAGGGCTTTTTTGGCACATTGCCTCAACAGAAGTGAAACACCGACTCCGCGTTCCTCTGCGCCCTTTGCGCCTCCGCGTTTATTCCCGTCCCATGCGCGCCTTTCGACATAGCCATTCTCAACCCTCCATTTTCCATTCTCGTCGCCCCAAACAGCATCACCCCTCCAAAATCGCCATCGCTGTCGCGTAATTTTCCGTGTGACTGAGCGTCACATGCAACTTCACCGCTTTCCGCGCCGCGAAGAGCTCCGCACCTTTGCCATGCAGCACCACATACGGTTCGCCGGATTCTTTTTTTCGGATTTCCATGTCCTGCCAGCCGATCTGCGCGCCGATGCCCGTGCCGAACGCCTTGGAGATGGCTTCCTTCGCCGCAAACCTCACCGCCAAAAACGGCGCCGGCTGGCGATGCGCCACACAATAAGCCACTTCATCCGGTCGCAATATCCGGTTCACAAACCGGTCACCATGGCTTACATACGACGACGCGATGCGCGCCACCTCGATGATATCAATGCCGGTGCCGAGAATCATGATCCGCGATAACCTGCCATCGCGCGCAGCATTTCTTTGACGGCATTCTCCATGCCGACAAATACCGCCCGGCTGACGATGCTGTGGCCGATGTTCAATTCCACCAAGTGCGGCACGCGGAACAGCGTCGCCAAATTTTCATAGTTCAAGCCGTGCCCGGCGTTCACTTGCAGTCCCAGCGCGTGCGCCTGCTTTGCCCCGGCAATTAGCCGTTGCAACTCCGCTTCGCCTTTGGCCCGGTCATGAAAATCTTCCGCAAACCGGCCCGTGTGTAATTCGATGAACTGCGCGCCCGTCCGCGCGCTCGCGGCGATCTGTTTTTCGTCAGGCGCGATGAACAGGCTCACTTCGATGCCCGCATCGCGCATCCGCTTGCAGGTATCGGTCAAAGACTTTTCCGCGCCGACCACATCCAGCCCGCCTTCCGTCGTCACTTCCAGCCGCCGCTCGGGCACGATGCACACGATCTCCGGTTTTAATTTCAACGCGATTTCGGTGATCTCCGGCGAGTTGGCCATCTCCAAGTTAAGCCGCGTCTTCACGACTTCGCGCAATTTCCAGATGTCGCGATCTTGGATATGCCGCCGGTCTTCGCGCAGATGCGCGGTGATGCCGTGCGCGCCGGCCGCTTCGCAGATGACCGCCGCCGCGACCGGATCGGGCTCGCCATGACCGAGCCCGCGATACCGCGCTTCGCGGATCGTGGCCACATGGTCGATGTTGACACCAAGTTTTAACATTTTAGCAAAGGCATTTCTGTGCCAAATCGGCGGCGGCTTGGCAAATGCAATTGTTTAAAGCGCTGACGTCCGAAGTTTTTTGGCTTGGAGTTCCGCCTTTAGGCGGTTGGGGTTGGGCCATACACCCGAGCCGCCTAAAGGCGAAACTCCAAACGGCCCGCTCCGACAATTTTTAATCCCCTTCAGCTTCTTCCTTAGCCTCCTTCACCTCCGCCGTCACCGGTTTGGCGCGATACAGCACCGCGACATTCCCCACGCGCATGATGAGTTCGCTGCTGGTTTTTTCCGCGAGTTGCGGCGCGAGCGTTTTCTTTTCCTCTTTGTGATCGGAAAATTTCACCTTCACCAGATCCTGGCGTTTCAACGCTTCATCCAGCGCGGCGATAAATTGAGCGGACAGCCCTTCGTGCCCCACTTTGAGGGTGGGTTTCATCAGTTGGGCGCGGGCTTTCAGTTCCCGGATTTTGGCATTCGTCAACAGCGACATGCCCGCAGTATGCGTGAAAGCGGTTCTCAAAGCAGGGAAAATCGCGGGGGTGGCTTTGAAGGTGGACAGGGTTCGCGCTGCGACCCTGTTTGCCTGCGCAGCAGGCACTTTATGGCAAGCAATTTTTCGACGGCAATCTTATACCACATGCCAAAACGTTATCACGCCTCAAAGTGACTGCTGTGCAGTCATAGTCCGTCGCAGCGCGACAGACTGCACCTTGATTGGCTTGCCCCCGTTTGCATTTGCCGCTCTGCCCGCTATGCGGTAGCTTGCTCGCATTATGGAAACGATTCCCGGTTCGCCTGATTTTGCCCCGCCGCCGCCACCGTTGCCGCCGCCGCCCGTCATCGCTCCGCCGCCTGCGCCCAAACCGCGCCGCAGTTGGGGCTGGATGATCACCTCTATCATCCTGGCGGTTTTGCTCTGCTTGGCTGGCGTCATCATCATTGGCCAGGCGGTGTCCCACACCCTCAGCTTCAACCACGGTTTCAAAACGACCACCGCCCGCGAAGTTGGCCCGAAGCTGGAAGAATGCCTTATTGAAGACAACGACGCCCGCAACAAGATCGCCGTCATCACCGTCGATGGCGTCATCAGCGGCCATTCCGCCGATGATACCGGCAACGGCATGGTGGATGTCATCAAGGCCCAGCTCGACCGCGCCGCCGATGACGACGACGTCAAGGCAGTCATCTTGAAAGTAGATTCACCGGGTGGCGAAGTCATGGCTTCCGACCAGATCTACAAGGCCATCGAAAATTTTCAGACAGATGAAAAAGACGAGCACGGCAAGACCGGCAAAAAGGGCAAACCCGTCATTTGCTCCATGGGCAGCCTCGCGGCGAGCGGCGGTTATTATATCTCCGCGCCCTGCCGTTGGATCGTGGCGGACGAGCTGACCCTTACCGGCAGCATTGGCGTGATCATGCACGGCATCAATTATCGCGGCCTCATGGACAAGGTCGGCGTCATGCCCATGACTTTCAAGAGCGGCAAGTTCAAGGACATGCTCAGCCCCGATCGCGAAACAAATGAGATTCCCGCCGAAGAACGCCAGATGATGCAGGCGCTCATCAACGAAACGTATGAAAAATTCAAAGGCGTCGTGGCCGATGGCCGCGCCAGCGCCCATGACCTCAACAAAAAGGAAGGCAAGGCGCTCGCCCCGAATTGGGAGGACTTCGCCGACGGTCGCGTGATGTCCGGCACCCAGGCGCTCAATCTCGGCCTCGTCGATGAACTCGGTGATTTCGATGACGCCGTGGACCGCACCATGAACATCGTACACATCAAGGACGCTAACCTCGTCGAATACCGCGAGCGTTACGATATCGGCAATTTTCTCTCGATGTTCGGCCAGAACGGCCAGGCCAAGGACATCAAGATCGATGTCGGTTTGGACATTCCCAAGCTGCGCGCGGGCTGCCTTTATTATCTTTGGCAGATGCCAGGGTATTAAACTGGAATGGATGCGCGAAAAGAAACTGTAGGGCAGGCTTTCCAGCCTGCCAGTTCACCGGACTTTCCAGTCCGGTGTTACTGCCTAATCGTGGTTACCATTACGCCTATAATTTGAACGGGCGACTGGAAAGTCGCCCAAACCGGCAGGCTGGAAAGCCTGCCCTACAAATGAATTTGGATAATATGAAAAACGTCACGGTCATCTCGCATCCGCTCGTACAGCACAACCTCGCCCGCCTGCGCGACAAGCGTACCGGCTCGCAAGAATTTCGCCGCCTGCTCGGCGAGATCGCCGCGCTGATGACGTACGAGGCTACGCGCACGTTCGCCGTCAAAAAAGTCACCGTGCAAACGCCGCTGGCCCCCTGCCCCGGCCTGCAGCTCGAACGCGAAGTGGCGCTCGTGCCCGTCCTCCGCGCCGGCCTCGGCATGTTGGATGCGATTCTCGAATTGATCCCGCACGCCCGCGTCGGTTTCATCGGCCTCAAGCGCGAGGAGACGACCCTGCGCGCGATGTTCTATCACAAAAGCCTCCCGAAAAATCTCGAACGCTTTGAAGTCCTGTTGATCGATCCCATGCTCGCGACCGGCGGCAGCACCGTCGCGGCCATCGACCTGCTGCAAGAGCAAGGCGCCAAACACATTCGCGTCGTCAACCTCGTCGCCGCCCCCGAAGGCATCCGCACCGTCCGCAAAAGCCATCCGACCATCCCCATCTATGTCGCCTCCGTGGACAAGAGACTCAACGAACGCGGCTACATCCTGCCTGGACTGGGTGATGCGGGGGATCGGTTGTTTGGGACGTGAAGATAATTTATTTCCCTGCGAGCGCGGATGAATCAAATTTCTTTCGCAAAAGAATTTCCACCCCGAAGGCGGCGCTTGGAGTGCAAAACATCAAAAGAAAAAGAATGTTAGCAAAGGAAAGCCCGCCTCCATTAACATAAAAAATTATTTCGTTTTTATTTTTGTTGTCGAATTCGATTCTTTCGTAATTACTTTCTTGATTGGCTGTTTTTTGAGCTGCTTCCCAGAGGTCGAGGTAAAACGGGCTCAGACCTTCTTTCGTTTTCCAACTATGGGGCAATACAGATCCTAAAAAAACTACCAAGCAAAACACAATTCCAGCAGCACATGCGTACCGCAATACTCTAGTCGGCAGAAAAGAAGCAAATAGAGCTAATGCACCCAGCGGGAAAATGAATCCAATGGCAAACTCTGCCAATACCCTTAAAGGGGCTGCCTGAAATTCATTGCCTTTAAAAACGGTTGGAAGCGAAACACAATCCATCCCCCAAGCCGGAAAAATTACGCCCGAAAAAGCAACCAGCAGTAAAACGACTATCAAACGAATAATAATTTTTAGCGGCTTCACGTGTTTTAATTCACTTTTTCTTCCGCGCCCGATATAAATTATCAAATTGAAATTCAACTGACGGCAGCAACACATTCTTTAGCAGCACTGCCAGCGGCACTGCCACTACTGCGGAGGCCAGCACGTCGGAAAGATGATGCCATTGCAGGGCGACGCGCGACCACATGACCGCCAGCGCGTAGATCGTCAGTGCCACGCCCCAGCCGCGATGCACCAGCCACGCGGCCGCCGCCACGCCCACGGCCACGGCTGCGTGACCGGAGGGGAAGGAACTGTACGCCGCTTTGCCGATGATCCAATGGCCGTCGTGCCATACGCCGTAGAAACCGGGCGGCACGCCCGCCGGTCCGTGGCCTTCCGGTCGCGTCCGGCCCACCAGCACACGCAAAATGGTTGCCGATAGACCCGTGAGCAGTCCCGCTGCGGCCACGAAGAAAGCTTCGGCGGCGAGACGCGGACGGTTCACCCAGAAAAAAATCACCGCGAACAAAATTCCTACGCCTCCCACGATTTCACCCTCGCCCAGCTTGGAACACCACCACGCAAGATGCCACAGCGGGGAATCTTTTGGTGCGTTCAGCAACGCGCCTACGCGCTCATCAAAGGGAAAGGCCGCGCCCACCACCGCCGCCCCGGCGAGCAGCCAGAGCAGGAAGGGAAAACGGGTTGGGGGCGCTGATATCATCGCGAGGGAATGTAATTGCGGCGGGGAGAAATAAAAATGCAAAAAGGAGGTGGAATCTGTCGCGCGGCGACAGATTTTGACTGCGCAGCAGCCACTTTATGGTGTGGTAAAGTTTTGCGGGTATATCACGTCACCGGTATGTTCAAGCCACAAGATGCCTGCTCCGCGCAGGCAAACAGGTTCGCAGCGCGAACCCTGTCCACCTCATTGGGATGTCCGCATCATCAACTGTATTTGAATGCCATTATTTTTAGCGCAGAGAATCCCTTTGCCGCTGCCGCCCTCACTCCCTAGACTCTGCGCGATGTCATTTTGGTTCGACAAACTTGCCGCCAAGCCGCAGCGCTCCGTTCTGCTGCTCGGGCTCCTGCTGCTGCTCGCGGGCAACGCCATCCTGCCGATGACGGATCGCGATGAGGCGCGGTTTTCGGAAGCTTCGCGGGAGATGATCCAGCGGGGCGATTATGTCGTGCCGTGGTTCAACGACGCGTGGCGTTTTGACAAGCCGGTGCTGATTTATTGGTGTCAGATCGCCAGCTACAAGATTTTTGGCGTGAACGAATTTGCCGCGCGCTTGCCGACCTCGCTGTTCTGCATCGGCACCTCGTTGCTCTTGGTGCGTTGGGGGCAGAAAGTCAGCGGTAACCGGACGGCGTTGATCGCCGGCGTGATGTTTCTGACTGGTTTGCATGTGGCGGTGGTCATCGGCCGCGTGGCGACGGCGGACATGGCGATGATCTTTTTCTGCACGCTCGCCGCGTGGAGCGGATGGGAACTGACGCGCCCGGAACAACCTTCGCGCAAAACGTGGTGGTGGATTTTCTATCTGGCCCTCGCCCTGGGTTTTCTCGCCAAAGGGCCGGTGGCGTGGTTGCCGCTCGGCGGGATGCTGCTTGGCCGCGCCTTGCGCCCCGAGATGTTCCGCCTGCCGCTGCTCGAAACTTTGGTCGGACTGATTGTGGCGGTCGCCGTGGCCTCCCTCTGGGGCATTCCGGCGCTCATGCAGACAGGTGGAAAATTCTGGTCGGTCGGCATGGGGGAACACGTTTTTAACCGTTCGGTCGGCGTGATCAACGGGCACGGGCCCAAGGACGCGGTGCAATACATTTTGACGCTGCCGCTGTATTTCCTGACGTTCTTCGCCAGCTTTTTTCCGTGGTCGATCACCGTGCCGGGCAGCCTGAAACGCTGGTGGCCGTTGCGCTATCGCGATGACCTGGGCTGGTTCCTGCTCATCAACGCCATGCTGGTCTTCATCGTTTTTTCACTCGTTAAGACCAAGTTGCCGCATTATACGATGCCCGCGTTTCCGCTGATCGCCCTCTGGCTCGCCCGGCAGATCTCAGATGATGTCCAACTGCCGACGTGGTTCACCCGCCGGCTGGTGGCCATGGTGATCATTGTTCTCGCCGTGACGCTTGGTGGCTTCACTTTTGCCCGCAACCATTTGCTGACGCAGAATCTTTGGAACGCCACCCAGGCGCAGGTTCGTCCGGAAACCAAGATCGGCTGCTTCGGTTTTATCGAGCCGAGTTTGGTCTGGAAATTTCGCGCGGTGAGCACCAACTACATCACGCTGGGCACCGTCGGTGAGGCGGAGAATTTTCTCACAAACACGCCGCCGTTCATCCTCGTGGTGCCGACGGAGTCGTTGGCGAAAATATCGGATACCAATGGCACGTTGATCTCCGTCCGCGGGCTGGATGTGGTGAAGTTCAAGAACCGGAATTTGACGGCGATCGTCCATTGATTTTCATTCGCCGATTTTTTTGGTTCTGCTAACTTAACATCGCATGGCGTTTGAATTCACATTTTTGGGGACGGGCACGTCGCAAGGCGTGCCGCTGATCGGCGTTGATTATCCCCCGGAATATCTCGCGAACCCGAAAAACTGGCGGACGCGGCCGGCCATCTATGTGGCCACGGACAAGGTGAAGCTGGTCGTGGATACGCCGCCGGATTTCCGCATGCAATGCCTGCGCGAGAAGATCAAGCATCTCGACGCGGTGTTGGTCACGCATGCGCACGCGGATCATGTCCTGGGCATGGATGATTGCCGCCGGTTTTGTGATCTGAATGGCGGCAATGCGCTGCCTATCTATGCCAGCGAGGCGACGATGGTTCATTTGCGCCGGGTTTTCCTGTACGCCTTCCATGCCGGTCCGTGGCCGAGGGGTTATTTTATCC
>DASZCA010000323.1:0-3693 GCA_035943555.1 Verrucomicrobiia bacterium | reverse complement strand
TGTACGAGCTGGCTTCGGTGAAGGGCAACGCGCTGTTCCCGCTGTCGATGTATTGGAAGAACGGCAAGGTGAAAGTTTCGATCGGTGTCGGCAAGGGCAAACAGTCCTTCGACAAGCGCGATGATCTCAGGAAGCGCGATGATGACATCGAGATGAAGCGTGCGACCATGAAGTTCAGCAAGGGGCGGTGAGGATTGAGGGTGGAAGATAAAGGATGGATTTTTCGTGACGGCGGCGGGTGGGCAGGTTAAAACGCAAAGATCATCATGCAACCATCTCCTTTCAAAAAGCTGCTGTTGATAATGGTGTTGGCGGCGGCGGGGATGGCGGTGGCGCTTCTCTTCGTCAATTCCCGGACACATCCGCAAGCGGCGCCGATGGATGTTTCTTCATCGGCGGAACCCCAACCTGATCTCGACGATGTTCGACCGGAAAAGATCACACGCGAACAGGCGCAGGCGTGGCTCGCGAAGCACGATCGAAATGCCATGAGCCTGCTGGCGGTGTTCCGGGCGACGGGCGGCAAGAATTACTTGAGCGAGGCAGCGAAAATTTTCCCTGACGATCCGCGGGTCGTGCTGGCCATCCTGTCGCGTGATGTATTTCCCGCGGAACGGCGAAAATGGCTGGAGCTCTTCAAAGCATCGTCACCAAGCAATTCGCTGGCGAATTACCTTTCTGCGGAAAATTATTTCAAAGAGGGCCAGCCGGACGAGGCGGTGCGGGAGCTTGGGGAGGCAGCGGGGAAATCGCAGTTCGACAACTGCGCCAGGGAAATCCAAGCTAACTCCGAACAGCTATACAAGGATGTCGGCAAATCCCCGGCGGGTGCGGCCACGGAGGCCATGGCGGACATGACCGAGGAAGATGTTTTGGAACTGGCCGACGTGAGACGGGTGGCTTATGCCATCAAGAACCTGATGCAGGATAAATTGGCGGCGGGTGAGGTTGAGACTGTCAATCATCTGGCCCAGACAGGGATGATGATGGCGGAAAAGCTGAACTCTGGAGACAGTGGAAAAATTCTGATCAACAAACTGATGGGCAATGCATCCGAGGTGCTCGTTCTATCCGCACTGGATCAGAACCTGCCCTGCAATTTTTTAGGCGGTTTGACGCCGGCGCAAGCGGTGCAGCAAATAAAGGAAGAGCCAAGGCCATCGCGCGAACTGGCCGCGCGATTTTTCGCCGCTTACCCGGAAGTTTCGGGGTTTGAGATGACCGGTTATCACCAACGGTCGATGATTTATGGCAAAGCCGAAGCAATGCAATGGGTGGTGGAGCAACAGACATCTGCCGGGGCGGCCAAATAATCCGCCCCGGATTTAATTCGCTTTCACAAATTTCACGTTCCAACCCTGCAACTTCAAGCCGGGTTCCTCACCGGCAGGGAATTGGGCATGGAATGTTTTCTTCGTATGCGGAGGCAGGGAGACATAGTTGTCATCCCAAAGGATCGGTGTCAGCAACTGCTGCGAGGTTGCGCCGGTGATTTTCATTTCGATGAAAAATGCCAGCGAGTCCGATTCATTCGCCAGGGTGATGGTGGCTGCCATGCCGCCGGATTTTTTGGCGAAGGAAGCGGTGGCGCGCACGGTGGCGGGCGGCAGCTGGTTCAACGCGGTGAAATCGGCGAAGGACTTGTTCGGCGTCACGAACCATTTGGTCTTGTCCTCATCCAGCACGTCCGGCTTGGTGGAGAGCCAGTAGAAGTTGTTGGCGGTCGCTTCCAGGCCGGTTTCGCCGGTGGTCTTTAGATCGAGAAAATAGACAGACGTTCCGGAGGCGAACTTGGAAAGATCGCGAATTTTTTGCGAGCCGTACGCCATGCCGTCATTGGTCACGGTTTCGTTGAGGATGATCTTTGAGTTCAGATCGTAGGCGGTAATGGTGGTGCGCTGACTGCCGAAATTTCTACCGGTCTGGTTGACGAGATAGATGCCCTGATCGCCATAGTTGTAGATGACGGCGAACGGGGCAGCGCCGTGCTTCGTGCCGAAAAATGCGCCGCTGGGCACGAGGTAATAATCGTAGAGCTGCCAGTAGAGTTTTGGCCACGAGGCGTTGAGCATCCATTGCACGATGCCGGTGGTGTGCGGGAGGTTCACGGCGAAGGCTTCATACATCGCGCGCATCGCCTCATAGTTGGCGGCCTGGCTCTTGTAGGCGAACTCGGCGGCGTTGGTGGATGCACCGTAACGATGGTTGAACGCGTTCAGGTAACGATTGATCTGGCCGAACTCGCCGCGGCCACAGTGGAAATTCCAGACGTCATCGATCGGCCAAAGATGGTCGGCGGGGAACATGCGTTGCATGGTCTCGAGCGTGGGCGGTTGCGGGCCGGGACCGGTCTCGGTGTTGAAGCCAAAGGCACCCCCGTTTTTAGTATCGAGATACCAGTAGTCCGGCGTGACATAGTCGTACGGGCCGTTCATCTTCACGGCGGAAGGGCCGCTGACCTTGCTCACCACGGTACCGCACGATTTCAGTGCGGGCCGCGTGGGGTCGAGGAGAGGCAGCAGCTTGTCATAACGTTTTTCAAGTTCCGGATGCGGCAGCATGTCGCTGCCCAGCACCCAGACGTAGATGGAAGGATGGTTGCGCAGCCAAAAAACCTGGTCGTGAAGGTAATTGGTGGCGAGCTTCATATCTTCCTCGGTGAGGAAGCCGCCGTATTTTTCATCGGTCTTCTTGCCGAGATTTTCCGTCCACTCCCATTGGCAACTCCAACCGACCATGACAAGCAGGCCGTTTTCATCCGCGAGATCGTAAAGCTGCTGGCTGCTGCCCCAGACACCTTCGAGGCGGATGGTGTTCAGATTCATCGCCTTGGTGTAACCGATCTGCGCGGCCAAATTGTCATGGCTCTCGCGCAGCAGCAACTCATCCGCCCAGCCGCCGCCCCGGATCAAAATCTTTTTGCCATTCACCATGTAGCCGCGATAGCTATCGGGGCTGATATAGTCCGCGACTTCGCGGATGCCGAAGCGGGTGGATTGCACATCGGCAATGTCGCCGTCAATCTTGGCCGTCAATTTCAAGGTGTACAGGTTTGGCGCGCCGAGTTCCCACGGCCACCAGAGCTTAGGCTGGGCGAATTTTAATTCAGGATGGTCCGCCGGTGTAAATTTCACAGTGCGAGTTTCACCCGCTTGCAATGTGAATTTTTCGCTGAAAGTGACGGCGCCGATGAGACCATGAACCGTTGTTTCAGCGATGTTGGTCGAGCGGTTAATCAGGTCGGCGCTGACGGTGAGTTCCGCCTGTTGCCAAGTATCGTGGTCAATCTTGCTGGTGACGAAAACATTTTCTACGGCGACGGACTTGTAGAAATGCACTTTGACCGGGCGGAACAAACCCATGTTGCGGTCGGGCGGCTTGGGGTTCCAATCCACGAAACCCATCGTGAAGTCACCCGGTTTGGGCGGAAAGATTTCTACGGCGAGGACGTTCTTGCCGGACTTCAAGTGGCCGGTGGCATCCAATTTGAAGATGCGATACGCGCCAAAAGTTTGATCGGCACCCGCGAGGCGTTCGCCATTCAGCCAGATGTTCGCGTGGTAATTGATGCCTTCAAAGATCAGTTCCGCATTTTTAACGGCGTTTTTATCGGACGCATCGAACTCCGTCCGGTACCACCATGAGTTCGTGAAAGGCGCGGTCGGAATGTTGGCGAGGTTGGTGCCGAAATAG
>DASZCA010000322.1:0-23318 GCA_035943555.1 Verrucomicrobiia bacterium | reverse complement strand
AAATAAAGAGCGGGGACTCCGGGCGTTGCGGAGATAATCCACACATCGGTTGCAAGTCACGAACTGCGGCTGGTCCCGTGCTCCCGACACAGCCGCCGCCCATTGCCGGAACTTGCGGATGGGCCGCCCGCGCTTCTGTCTGCCGGTCAAAAAGTGAAAATTACGAAACGAAGCCAACTTCAAACCACCACGATTGCCTGATTTTACCGATGTGGAATGATGGTTTTGACGATAAAAAACGAACCCAAGAAAAGCCACGAAAAGCCACGAAAAGCCAATTAAAGCCACTGGAAAGCCAACTTAAACCCACCAGCAAGGCGGAAAAGCCAAAACGAAGCCACTTCGGGAGAAACCTTTTGTAAAAAATGAGTGAGCAGAAAGTTGTGGGCATAAGCGGCCCCGTCATCCTAATCTTCTCCCCCAGGGGGCGAAGGGACTCGCAGCGGGCATGCGGGAATATTTCGAACGATCCGAAACTTTGCTGTCTTTTCTACGGAGAAACTGGAAAGCCTGACTTACACCGAAGTTGTCATTAATTGCTTATCCTAATTAAATCTTGTCTTGCCGGTTTAACGATTGCACCATGCGGACATGAACCACTTTCGTTGGCATAAAACTCGCGCCGCCATCTTTGTGTTCGGTCTGGTTTTTTCAGGGGCTGCATTTGCACAGGAAGCAGGGACGGCGGCGAATCTGGCGTTGGTGGCGACGGCGACGAGTTCTTTTGTTTCGCCTGACACATCGGTTGCGGCTTTGAATGACGGGTATGCGCCGGGAAGCTCGCGCGATAATCATCGCGGGGCATTCGGCAACTGGCCGCGCACGGGGACGCAGTGGGTGGAATATGATTGGAGCCAGCCGGTCAGCACGAAGCAGGTCGAGGTGTATTGGTGGGATGACAAGCAAGGGGTGCGGTTGCCGAAGGCGAGCCGCGTGAAGTTTTGGAACGGCAAAGATTTCGTGGAGGTCAAAAATGTGAACGGGTTGGGCGTGGCGAGCAACGCTTTTAACGTGACGACGTTTGATGAGGTCACGACCACAAAATTACGGCTGGAGATGGATGGGAACGAAAATTTTTCCACCGGCATTTTGGAGTGGCGGGTTTTGGATTCAGGGAAGTCCCCGGATTTTCCGGCGAAGGTGCGGGCGGGAGTGGATCGTGATGTGATGTTGAATGGCAAGACGTATCTCGCCGGATCGGTGAAGGCGTTTAAGCCGGGTGGCGTGGCGTCGGAAGTGACTTGGAGCAAGGATGCGGGACCGGGGCGGGTGGTGTTTGCGGAGGCGCATACGAATGTCACGACGGCGACGTTCACCAAGCCGGGCAATTATGTTTTGAGACTCACGGCGGGCGAAGGGAAGCTGGCGGCGGCGTCCACGTTGAAGGTCAAAGTCATGGTTCCGCCGCCGAGCAACCGGTTGGAGGTGGTCTACACAAAGCCCTATAAAATCAACAGCCCGTTGTGGGACGCGCGGGCGCGGGCGTTGATTGTGAACTGGATTCCACATTGCATCGACGAGATCAACAGCACGAACATCGCAAAACTGCACGGGGACGGCGGGATCGATAATTTTGTGGAAGCGGCGAAGGCGTTGCGCGGCGAGCCGCATGCGCCGCAGAAGGGTTTTGTGTTTGCGAATGCGTGGGTGCATCAGACGGTCGAGGCGATGTGCATCGCGCTGATGGTGGATCCGCAGGGGGACAAGGGCATGATCGCGGCGCAGGACAAGATGAAGGCGACGTTGGAGGATTGGATTCCGAAAATCTTGGCGGCGCAGGAGCCGGACGGTTATCTGCAAACGGCTTACACGCTGGCAGACCGGAAGCAATGGCCGATGCGCTGGGATCCGGCGCATCGCGACAATCATGAAGGATATGTGGCGGGATATTTTATCGAATCGGCCATCAATCATTACACGCTGACGGGCGGCACGGACAAACGGTTGTACAATGCGGCGAAGAAGCTGGCGGATTGCTGGGTGGCGAACATCGGGCCGGGGAAGAAAGAGTGGTTCGACGGACACGAGCAGATGGAGCAGGGGTTGGTGCGGTTCGGGCGTTTTGTGAATGACATGGAGGGCGGCGGGCACGGTGACAGCTACATCGCGTTGGCGAAATTTTTGCTGGATTGCCGGCGCAACGGCACGTCCTATGACCAGAGCCAGGTGCCGGTACAGCAGCAGTACGAGGCGGTGGGGCATGCCGTGCGCGCGTCATATCTTTTCTCCGGGATGGCGGATGTCGCGACCGAGACGCACGACGTGGATTATCAGAGCGCGGTGATGTCGCTCTGGGACAATCTGATCAATAAAAAATATTATGTGACGGGCGGGATTGGCAGCGGGGAGACGTCAGAGGGTTTTGGCGCGAATTATTCGCTGCGAAACGAGTCGTATTGCGAGGCGTGCTCGAGCTGCGGCCTGATTTTCTTCCAGTACAAGATGAACCTGGCGTATCACGATGCGAAGTACGCAGACCTTTACGAAGAGACGATGTATAATGCGCTGCTCGGCGCAACGGATCTGGACGGCAAGAATTTTTACTATGACAACCCGTTGACGGAGGAAAAATCGCGTTATGCGTGGCATGCCTGTCCGTGCTGCGTGGGGAACATCCCGCGCACGTTGCTGATGATCCCGACGTGGACGTATGCGAAGAGCGATGACGGCATCTATGTGAACCTGTTCATCGGCAGCACCATCAATGTGGAGCGCGTGGCGGGCACGGATGTGAAGATGGTGCAGAAGACGGATTATCCATGGAGCGGTGACGTGGCCATCACGGTGAACCCGAAGGTGGCGAAAAAATTCACGGTGTATGTGCGCGTGCCGGACCGGACCACAAGCGAATTGTATACGCCAACGCCGGCGGTCAGCGGGCTAAAATCTCTGACGGTGAACGGCAAGAACGTTTCGGCGGACATCAAGAACGGCTACGCGGTGATCACGCGCGAATGGAAGGCAGGCGATATGATAAAACTTGGGCTGCCGATGGAAATCCAGGTGATCAAACCGGATGGCAAAATCAAGGCGGATCGCGGGCATATCGCGTTGCGTTATGGACCGCTGATCTACAATGTGGAAGCGGCCGACCAGGCGGATATCAATTTGACGCCCGACCTGAAATCGCTCAAAACCGAATGGCGGGCAGATCTGCTGGAAGGCACGATGACGATCAAGGGCAAATGGAGCGATGGGAGCCCGCTGCTGGCGATCCCCAATTATGCGCGGGAGAACCGGGGGGCGGACAAGTCGGTGGTGTGGTTGCAGGATGAATGAGTTGCATCGTGGAGAATTCTGGTCAAAGATTTTGGTGCAGAGGCACATTTTAGAAATACACATTTAACAGCAAACAAAATATGAATTGGATCTGGTTTATCGTCATCGGGCTCATCGCCGGATTTCTGGCGGGAGCAGTGGTCAAGGGGCGCGGGTTTGGATTGTTGGGAAACCTGATCATCGGCGTGATCGGTGCCGTGCTGGGCGGATTTATTTTCGGCCTGCTGGGCATCACGGCGACCGGTTTGATCGGCGCGCTGGTGTGTGCGTTCGTCGGCGCGGTCGTGCTGTTATTTTTGCTGGGCCTGGTGGGCGGCAAAAAATAAACTTTGCCCCATCTATGCAAAAATTATCCGGACTCATCTGTTTGATCATCGGCGGCATGCTGGTCTATTGGGGGTATAATATGTCCCAAGCCTTCGGTGCGCGGGTGACGAATCTGCTGAGCGGGACGCCCGGGGACAAGCCCATGCTGCTTTATATCGCGGGTGCGATTCTACTGACTTTTGGGCTGGGGCAGATTCTTTGGAAGGGGAAATAGACTGATTGCAGAAGCTTCTGTCAGGAAGCAAACGCTTGAATTTCACCCCTCACCCTGACCCTCTCCCCTCCGAGGTGAGAGGGAATCCGCGCAAGGCAGTTGAGAGCGCAAGGTAGCAGGTGACCTGCCTTTTTATCTTTATTCGGAACAGCTTCGTGACTACCCAAGCGGCATGGCGGGCATTAAAAATTTCGGATGGTGCCGTTGGGCATGATGGTGTTGAAGAAGGTCGCGCTGGTGAAGGTGGAACCATTGGTATTTGAGTTGCGGAGGCTGGCATTGCTGAAATTGGCACCGCTAAAATTGGCGTTGGTCAGCACGGCGTTGGTCAGCATCGCCTGGATGAAATCAGTATTGATAAAGCTGCCCCGGGCGAGGGTGGTGTTGCCCAGGTTTGCCTGTTCAAAGAACGCGGCATTGCAGACGACATTACTCAGGTTGGCGCCCAAGGCATTGGCGCTGGTGAAATCCGCCCCGGAAAAACTGCCGTTGGCCAGCACGGCATTGGTCAATATCGCCTGAAAGAAATCAGCGCCAACAAAGTTTCCCTTGGAGAGGACGGCGTTGCCGAAGTTTGCCTGCTCAAAGAAGGCCGAGTTGCAGACGGTATTACTTAAGTTGGCGCCGCGGAAATCCGTGCCGTCAACGAAGCTCTGGGTGAAGAGGGTGTTGTTGAGTTTTGCCCCTTTAAAACTGACGCCATCGAGGATGGCGAAACTGAGGTCCTTATTAGTCAGCACGGCATTGGTCGCGCCGTTGTTGACGACCTGCCAGACGAGCTTGGGCTGCGCATCCATGACGGAGTTGGCGTCCAATTTCATGCCCTTGAACAGAGCAAAATCAAGATCGGCCCCGCTGAGGACAGCATCGCTAAAATCAGAGCCGGTGAGATCAACGTTGAACAGGCTGGCGGATTCGAAATCGCCGAAACTGGCGTCGGCCCCGGCGAAAGAGCCGGTATCAAACGTGGCCTGAAAAGCGTTCACACCAAACAAATCCGCGCCGGTGAGGTTCGAGCCCGTGAAGTTCGCATTGCGGAGATCGGCGGCCGCAAAGATGGCATTCGTCAGCGTGGCGTTGGTAACGCTGGAGCCGAACAGTTCCGCGCCGAAGAAATCGGCAAATTGCAACTGGCCAAAGTTCAGGTTCGTGTGATCCAACTGGGCATATTCCTGATCGATGATGGAATTCACACGATAGAAGCCGAGGCCGGCGGCCGGATCAACGAACACCAGCTTCTGGCTCAGAATGCCGGTGAGCATGCCGCTGATGGGGGCCCAAGTCTTAAGATCGGTGGTGCGTTCGACTTGAAATTGCGGGAGGATCAAAACGTCGCCGATGGGGGTGGCGGCCTGGGCTTTCCAGATCACGGCGACGGCGTTTTGATTGGTCGGGAAAACACTGGCGGTGAAGGCGCGCTGCGCGTGCGCGGAGGAAGCCACGAGCAGAGTTGCCGCCGCCAGCAGCGCCGAAAAATTCAAGATGGCTCGGGCGCGATTCATGGCAGGGCGATGATGCGATAGAACCGCGTGGTATTGGTGACGGCGGCGGAATCCAATTTCAGCGCGACATTGTTGGACGCGAGGATGTCGCCGGGCAGATCGCTCCAGGCCGGGTCGGTGAGGTTGTTCTTGAACTGCACGCGATAGGTCAGCCCGGCGATGGCGTTCCAATTGAGGGAAATGCCGTTGGTCGAGAAGGCAGGCGCGCCGGCGCTCAGGTCGTTCGCCACAATGAGGAGGGTCTTGGAATCACTGCGAGGCGGGTTGCCGTTGTCAGTGATGACGACGGTAACGGAATTGGAAATGGTTCCGGGTGCGCCGGAGGGAGTCCAATTGAAGGCGCCGTTGGTGGGGTTGATAACGGCATCCACTGGCGAATTGGTGAGGCTAAAGGTGAGGGTTTGGACGGGAATATCCGTGTCCACGGCGCTGAAATTTAAAGCGAGCGGATGACCTTTCAATGCAAACACATTGTTGACGGGGCTCAAGCGGGGTGCGGTATTGGTGGCGAGCGAAAGCGAGTTGGCAGGGTCGGAGCCGAAATCGAGTTCGTCACGATCGGGATAGCCGTCGGCATCGCGGTCGATGCCCATGCGCCAGCCGGCGCCGCGCGGCACGACGGTGTAGGTCTGCTCGGCGCCGGGTGTGGCGAGGAGGCGCAAGGCGCCGGGAGTTTCGGTCTCGGCCAGCCGGTCGGATTGGAACAGGCCGTTGGTGCGGTTGTAAAACCAACCGCGAATGATCCCGTTCTCAAAGCCTTTGACGATGAGATCGACGCGGCTGGTGCCGGAGTTAGCGAGCGTGACCATGTTGGTGACGAGCGCGACGCCGGTGATGCTGTTGATGGTGATCTGCCGGCCGACGGAAGCGGGGGTGTCGAGGCTAGCCACGCCGGGCGAATGGTTGGCGTCGTTGATGACGCCAGCGATCAGGTCTGAGCCCGTGAAGGCAAGCAGGAACGCATCAAGATCGGCGGTTTGCTGGTCGCTGGTGAGGCCGAAGCCGTCTTGAATGAAACGGGTGAGTGTGTCCACGCTGCCATCGTGCGAAAAACCAAACCCGGCGCGGTTGTTGGTGTGAAGAAGGTCCATGCCAAACTTGTCGAACATGTTCCGCAATTGCGGAGCCTTGAAAGGCAATTGCTGGGAACGTTCCAGTTGGATCAGGCCGATGTGATGCGCGGCATTGGTGCCGAGCGGCAGCTGCACCCAACTGATACCGTTGAAGCGCGAGTCGCTGCCGAGGCCGGTTGGTAACGTGTGGCAAGTGGTGCAACTTGTGGTCAGGTTCGTGGTCTGCCGGAACAGCAACTGGCCGTTCACCGCGTTGCCGTTGGGCATGGGCGAACCGGCGGAGAGCGCGCCACGGCCGAGGGCGAACTGCCCAGGCAGCGCCATGTTGGTAGGCAGAGAGTTGTCGAACTGACGGAACGGGTTCGGCGGAAAGCGGACGGTGGCGAGAAATGCCTTCAAGTCAGCCATCTCATTGGTGGCGATGCCGACGGCTGCGCCTTGCAAGTTGGTGAAGGTGGGGGTGAACTGTTCGATGCCATCGCGATCACCGCGCCAGTGGAACGGTTCGTGACCGATGATGTCCTGAAATGTCTGCGTGGTCATGGGACCCTTCATGGGATGATAATTATTGGTCACGGCCGGGGTCGCGATGAAGTTCGCGTTGCTGATGATCTTCATGATATCAGTCGGGTCACCCAAATCCCAGGCGAGGCGGTCGAAGCGTGTATCCACATGGCATGAAGCGCAGGCGGCCTGGCCGAGGCCGGAAGTGAGGCGGGTATTGTAAATGCGCGGACGGCCGTTTTTGATGACGGCGGGGGTGGGGTCGAACAGGGAAAGGGTATTTGTGACGGTCTGACTGGCGGTATCTATTGTCGAGATGCTACCGGCGAAACGGTTGTAGACGTACAGGCGGTTGCGGGATTCGTCCAGCGCGAGGCCGGTGGGGCCTTGGCCGACGTTGATGGTGGGTGTGAGGCCGATGCGGTTACCGTTGGCATCGATGATCGTGAGATTGTCCGAACCCATGCCAGTGACGTAGCCGTGCGAACCATCCGCGCTCCAGAGGATGCCGCGCGGGTCGCCGAGGGATTTATCACGTTCGGTCTGGGTGATGGTTGGGGTGGTGTAGGTCAGGTGGGAGTTCAAATCCTTGACCACGTTCGTGAGAGTAACCGGGTCAACTTGCGCGATATTGACGCGGATAAAAATGCCGTCCAGCACGCCTTGGAAACGGGTGTTATTGAGGGCGTCGGTGCCGATGACGGAAATATTGCCTGAGGCGGGATTGACGGCGACGCCCATGCAGATGTTCATCAGGCCGCAGGCGTAGTTGAGGGAGAAGGTGGAAGCATCGATGACCGCGAGGTCGTGATCGGGCATGTCCCAACCCCGCACGCGACCGGTGTAGGCGGCGTTGGTGCCGCTGATGAATTCAGTCCAATCGCCATTATCATCATCCATCCAGCGGCCGGCGCGGTTTTTTTTGACGATGAGGCTGACCTTGGGCGGCGTATTGGTGACGAGCGGATTGATGAGCGGGCTAAAATTGGTGCCGCTGTTTGGTTCGGGATTTAAGCCGCTGGAAGGCGCGAAGGGAAAATTTACCGGGTTCGCACGGGTCACGCCGAGCGAGACGCCGGTGCCGATGATGGTGCTGGCGTTGCCAGATTCGAAGATGGCGACGTAGACCTTGGAGCCATCAGGGCTGACATCCATGGCGCGGGGACGGTTACCATCGATGGTGAGATTGGTAATGACCAGAAAGGTCGCGGGATCGAAGACTTGGACGAGGTTGGGCTGGCCGCAGGAGATGAAAGCACGGGACGGAGAGCCGGCGAAGACGATGTCGGACGGTTCGTTGGAGGTGGTGAAGGTGCTGACGACACGCATGGTTGGCAGGTCGATAATACTGACGGAGCCGGAAATATAATTGGCGATCCAGAGTTCGGTGGCGGTACGGAAGCGGGCTGTGACCGGGTCTAGGCCGACCGGTATGTTGCCGAGCGGAGCAGGCAGGCCGGAGGTGACATCAAAAACTTCCACGCGGGCATCCGGCAGGTTGCAGACGACGAGCCGGGTGCCGTCCGGGCTCAAAGCGGCGGGATGGACCGGCGGGGTTTCCCAGTTGAAGAAATTATTGGTGGTGATCTGCGCGCGGGAGCTGGTTGCGGCAAGCAACCACAGGGCGAGCAATAACGTGAAACTCAAAACCAAGTTTTTGAGATTGTTTTTCACCGTTCGGCAGGAGTCCTAAGTGAATAGCCATAAATGTGCCAATTGTAAATGTGCGTTTGAGGGCACAGGGGGCGGGCAAAACATCTGGTAATTGGCCGATTGGCGGAAAAAACGAGAGATATACGCGATATGATATGCGTCAAATTCACGCGGATGGCGTGAAATTTTCACGCACGGGGCAGAGGATTTGAATTGTTTCAACCGCCGGTTTTTAAGAAGCTGGAAGAACCATGAGCACGCGTCTCGACGTCAAGAAAACCTACAAGCTCTACATCGGCGGAAAGTTCCCGCGCAGCGAGAGCGGACGTTACCTGCCCGCCAAGTCGGCAAAGGGGGAGCATCTCGACAATTTTGCCCACGCTTCCCGCAAAGATTTCCGCGAGGCGGTGGTCGCGGCCCGGGCGGCGTTCGGCGGCTGGAGCAAGGCGACGGCGTACAATCGCGGACAGATCCTGTATCGCGCGGCGGAGATGTTGCAAAACCGCGCGGCGGAACTGGTGACGGAGATCGCGCGTTCCACGGATGCCGGTGCGGCGAAGGCGAAGCGGGAAGTGACGCTGGCGATCGACCGCCTGGTGCATTTCGCGGGCTGGACGGACAAGTATCAGCAGGTGTTCGGGAGCGTGAACCCGGTGGCGTCGTCGCATTTCAATTTCACCACGCCGGAACCGCAAGGTGTGATCGTGGTGCTGGCACCGGATGAGCCGTCTTTGCTGGCGCTGGTGTCGCTGGTGGCCCCGGTCATCTTGAGCGGCAACGTGGCGATCGTTATCCCGTCGGAAAAATATCCATTGCCGGCGGCGACGTTTGCGGAAATTTTGGCGACGAGCGATCTGCCGGGTGGCGTGGTCAACATCTTGACCGGCAAGCGCGCCGAACTGATCCCGCATGTTGCGACGCATATGGATGTCAACGGCATCGTGGACGGAGCAGGGGATGCCGAGACGGCGACGAAGCTGCAAGGCGGCGTGGCGACGAATCTGAAGCGCTACGCGAACCATGCCTCGGTGGACTGGTTCTCGGCAAAGGTTGAGGATCCGTACCGGATTCTCGACACGATCGAGTATAAGACGGCGTGGCATCCGATCGGGATCTGATTTTTTGACCAAAGCAAAAGCCGGGGACTAAAAAATTCCCCGGCTTTTTCGTTTTTAGAACTGCTGCCCGAAAATATTTTCATAATTATTTCGGATTTGTTTCCGCAGCGGCAGCCTTAGGGCAGAACATGAACGAGCGGCAGTCAGATTTCGAGTGGTTGCAGCAATTCGCGCGGGCGGGAAACCAAAACGCCTTCCGCGACATTGTGGGCCGGCACATCAACCTGGTCTTCGCCACGGCGTTGCACAAAACGGGTGATGCAGGCGGGGCGGAGGAGATATCCCAAAATGTTTTCGGCATCCTGGCGCGCAAGGCGTGGCAGTTCGCACCGAATGATTCCCTACCGGCATGGCTGCATAAAACGACATTGTTGGAATCCAAATCATGGCTGCGAGGCGAAATGCGCCGACGTCGCCGGGAACAAGCCGCCGTCGAACTGGGCACCACCATGAAAACTTCCGAGGAACAAGCCGCGTTCAACGCCTTGGTGCCATTGCTGGATGAAGCCCTGATGTCGCTGCGCGAGAAGGACCGGGCGGCGTTGCTGTTGCGTTTCTATGAGAAGCAGCCGTTGAATACGCTGGGAGCCACGCTGGGCGTGAGCGAAGATGCCGCGCAAAAGCGTGTGCAAACGGCATTGGAAAAACTTTCGCAATTTTTTCAACGGCGCGGATACAAGACCGCCAGCGTGGCGGCGGCGACGGCCGCATTGCAGCACACGGCGACTTCCGTTTCGGCAGCAACGGTTTCGACAGTCGCGAGCGCGGTTTTACAGACGGCACCACCGGCGCTGGCGGGTTTGGGCGTCTGGCTGGCGCGGTTGGCGACTTTGACGAAAGCACAGACGGTGGCAGTTTGCGTAATGGTTGCGGCAGTACCTGTGCTATGGCAATGGAGCGAGCAGCGGGACGCCCGTGCGGCGTTAATGCAGGCCAAAGCCAAGCTGGTGGCGGCGCAAAACGATTTCAGCATGTTGCAAACTGAGAAGCGGCAACTCGATGAATCGGCGGCGCATTCGGAAGATGCTTTGAACGCGGTCCGGACCGCCGCGGACAACCGCGTGGCGATTGATCAAAAGTTTGCCGCGTGGAAGCAACGGGTGCGTGCCCGGTTGCTGGGGGCGGATTATGAATGGCCGGATGATCTGCCGTTTGTGCGGATTCCGAAATCTATTCTGCCCCAATTGCAGGTGCGCAACCCGGTGGTCTGGCCGGGAACGATCAAGCAGGAAACGCGTGAACTATTGGGGTTGAGCCCGGCAGAGCGGGAGCAAGCGGAGACGGCGTTGCATAAGTACATGGCAACGATGGACGACCTGATGAATTCGGAGCGGTACGAAACGAATACAGCCAGCCGGACGCACATCCCTCAGGATGCACTGGCAAGCGAAGTGTTCGGTATGCCTGCGCTTGGCCAGACTGTTAAAGAAAGCTCGGATGAACTCCAGTCGGCCTTAAAAACAACGCTAGGTGCTGAACGTTGGCCGATGGTGGAGGAACAATTAACCTATTCGGGTTCAGATAATCTGCGGCATACGCTGGATTTGGATGCGGGGAAAACGGGACAGGAATTATCGGTATGGATCGGGCAGCGCAATGGCATGCCGGTAGCAGGTTATAGCTGGGGTGACCAGAGCACTTCCATCAGTTCCTACGGCCTGGCTTTGAAGTTCTTTTTGCCGGAGGCGACCTTTCCGGATGGCCGCAGTGCGGAGGAGCAGATGGGCTTTGCCCAACTGCCCCCCGCGCTTACCCAGCCGGCGATGGAATGGATCCGCCAACAGGCCGCAACCCGGCTGCAACAGAAAGGTGACCAATGAAACGCATGGGGCTGGCAATCTGCATACTGACCTTGGGGGTGGCGGTCTTTTGCGCGGTACACATCAGCGTGGCGGAGGCGCGGCAGGAACTGGCCGTTCAAAATGCCGCATGGCAGGCCCAGACCCAACAACTGGCGCAGCTTACCTTGGTAAAGCAACAGGTGTTGGAACGGATTGATGACAATAAGCGTTCGTTGGCGGCGCTGCCGCCTTTGCCTGTGTTGCAACAACTGGAACAGAAAGTTCTTTCCGGTGACTCTTTGAAAAACCTTTCCGCCGCCGAAAGCGAACAGTTGCTGGCTGAATTGGGCTTCAATTGGAATACCACGGGAGATTATCTGATCATCAGCAAAAAATCGCTCGATGGCATTTCATATTATGCGATGAGGGGCGCCAAATTGTCCAAGGCGGCCCGGGAGACGCTGGCAATCACAGCAACGGAACAGGGTGCCATTGAATCGATGACGGGGCAGTTAATAAGAAACCGGACAGACTGGGCCAAGGCAAATGTGCAACGAAACGAGCCGAGCGGAGATGTGGTGGCTGACTATTCATTGCCGGTGGATTTGGCCTATTCTAAAAGCCAATTCAACGTCTATACAAATGAAATCGTCAATACCTTGGGAGAACAGAGGGCGCAATGGCTCAAGGATCATTCCGAGGACTGGATGCAATCCGCCGGCCTGTTTGCCGCGCCTGACATGTCCAGGCTGCCCAAAGAAGTTTTTGCCTCGTTACCGGCGGACGCGTATGCACCCGCGCCAATGACGATGAAGCTTGAGCGTTATCAATCGGGTGATCAATGGCGGCTGAACGTGACGACCACGATAAACGGAGGCACCATGACAACTTCCGTGAGTCCCGGGCAGCCGTTTCCGGAGGCGTTTCGCGGCATTTTTCCGGGTGGCTGGCAGGACTTGGCGGCACAGGAAGGGTTTGAGCTTCCGGCGGAGTTTAATAAAAAGAAGTAGGGGGTGGCCACGCGGAGCGGCCGATTAAAATTAAGGCTTCATCTCCAAAACATTCAACGCCCAACATTTAACATTCAATTTCCAAGGGTGATCAACTTTCCCTTGCTCTTGAGGAGCGAGGGAAAGTTTACGGCGTTTTGGCAGATTCGTGTTAACCGTCTTCTCAGCGATGCTAACTGTTTAAGCTGCTTCGGGAGGGACTTTGCCGCCGTTCACGAGGAAGAGGACGGCCATGCGGACGGCGAGGCCGTTGGTGACCTGTTCCAGAATCACGGAACGGCCGCAATCGGCGATCTCGCTATCGATCTCCACGCCGCGGTTGATGGGGCCAGGGTGCATGATGAGGGCGTCGGGACGGGTCTTGGCGAGGCGGGCTTTGTTCAGGCCGAAAAGCTGGGTATATTCGCCGATGCTCGGGAACATGGTCTTGCGCTGGCGTTCGTGCTGGATGCGGAGGAGGTTGATGATATCGGCATCGCGGATGGCTTCATCGACATCGTGCGTGACGCGGCAGCCCATTTTCTCGAAGGTCTTGGGCACGAGCGTGGAGGGGCCGCAGAGGGTGACGTTGGCACCGAGTTTGGTGAGGGCCCAGATGTCCGAGCGGGCGACGCGGCTGTAAAGGATATCGCCGAGAATGGTGACGTTGAGGCCGGCGATGCGGCCTTTTTTCTCGCGGATGGTGAAGACGTCGAGCAAGGCTTGCGTGGGATGCTCGTGCGCGCCATCGCCAGCGTTGATGACGTGGGCGTCCACGACGCGGGTCAGGAAATGCGGGGCGCCACTGGCGCTGTGGCGGATGATGATGAAATCGGCATTGAGGGCTTCGAGGTTCAGCGCGGTGTCCTTGAGGGTTTCACCCTTCTTGAAGGAGGAAGCCTCGGCGGAGAAATTCACGATATCGGCGGAAAGCCGTTGCGCGGCGAGCTCGAAGCTGATGCGGGTGCGGGTGGAAGGCTCGACGAAGAGATTGACGACGGTCTTGCCGCGCAGGGCAGGAACTTTCTTGATGGCGCGTTCGCCGACGGCCTTGAAGCCGCGGGCGGTATCGAGCACGGTGATGATCTCGTCCGCAGTGAGGGACTCGATATCGAGCAGATGTTTTTTGGTCCAGCTCATTTATTTCTTTTTTAAAAGTACCTGGTCATGGGCCGCACCGGATTCGGTGAGCAGCACGGAGATTTTTTCATCCAGCGAGGTGGGGACGTTTTTGCCGACGAAATCTGCCTTGATAGGCAGTTCGCGATGGCCGCGATCGACGAGGACGGCGAGCTGGATTTTTTTCGGACGGCCAAAGTCATTCAAGGCATCGAGTGCGGAGCGAGTGGTGCGGCCACTGAAGAGGACGTCATCCACCAGAACCACCGTCTTGTGATTCACATCGAAAGGCATGTCGGTCGGGTGAACTTTTGGGGCGGAACGATGGTCCAAGTCGTCGCGGTGCATGGAGACATCCAAGCTGCCGACCTGGACGGGGTGTTTCCAGATGCTAGACAGGATGGCGCCGAGGCGTTGGGCCAGCGGCACGCCGGCGGTGGGGATGCCGACGAGCACAACCTCGGCGCTATTTTCATTGCGCTCGGTGATCTCGTGCGCGATGCGGGTGAGGGCGCGCTGGATGGCGACGGCATCGAGGATGACGACAGGTTCAGACATAAAAAATCGCGAACCAGCCCCGCCGGTGTGCGGAGGCGATTCGCGTGATGCGTTTCGTTTTCATTATCCTTAGCGACCTCGCAGGGCAGCTTTAAAGGAACGGTTTTAGGAACGTTGACGGTCTAACTCAGTTTGTCTGGGCCTGGCGGTTTTTGCGCCAGTGGGAACGGTGGCGGATGATCCAATCGGTCAGCGCCTGTTCAAAGCCGATATCGTGACCGGCTTTTTCGGACTCAATCCATTTGTGCCGGAGAATCTCCTCGCGCTCGGCTTGAAACTCGCGGTACAGGGAGGAGTTTTTCAGCAAATCGTTCGCAGGCGATGATTCTTTTCCAGCGGTCGACATAGGTAAAATAGATATGTCTGTTACGTTAATTCGTTGTGACATTTCTGGCAACGTAAATCTTAGCCGCCGGTGTGGCATGAAATGGCTACACGGTTTGTGGGCGGGTGGTCTGCTGGAAGGTTCTGCTTTTTTGGATGCGTTCTCCCTCACCCTTACCCTCTCCCGCTGGGAGAGGGGACAGCAGTTGGACCATGGTTTAAAATCTGTGGGTCAAAGTGCCGAATACTGTCGTGGTTTCGCGAGGGATTGCCCAGATCGGCGGGGAAAATCATTCCCGGGCGGTCTGGACCGGGATGGAGGAGAGGGGGCACTGTTTGTTTGTCTCGTTAAAGTAATTGGCCGACCATTCGTTCTGAAACAAGATGACGGGGTTTTTGCCGATGTCGTAGGCCATCTTGGCGCCGGTGGGCAGGGAGAGGGCGTCGAGGGCGTCTTCGGTGATGTCCGTGGGGAGCCAGCGGACGACGCTCCACGGGGCGGACTCGAGACGAGATTCGGCGCCGTATTCGCTTTCGAGACGGAATTGCACGACTTCAAACTGCAGTGGGCCGACGGCGGCAAGCAGCGGGGTTTTGATCGAGGAATTGCGCAGATACAGAGCTTGGATAACGCCTTCTTGCAGCAACTGGTCGAGGCCCTGGCGGAATTGCTTGTACTTGCCGGTGTTCGGATTGTGCAAGTAGCTGAAGGCTTCGGGCGTGAAACGCGGGATCTCTTTGTAGACGATCTTTGGATCGGTGGTCAGCGTATCGCCGATGCCAAAGCCGTCGTGGCCGACGAGGCCGATGACATCGCCGGGGTAGGCTTCATCCACGGTTTCGCGTTCATTGCCGAACAGTTTGTGCGAACTGGAGAGGCGAACTTTTTTCTCCGTGCGGGAATGTTGCACGGTCATGTCGCGCTCGAACTTGCCGGAACAGACGCGGATGAAGGCGATGCGGTCGCGATGACGCGGATCCATGTTCGCCTGGATCTTGAAAATGAAACCGGAGAAGGCTGGGTTTTCGGGGGCGATCTCGATGCCGGCCATCACACGGGACTTGGGCGCGGGCGAATTTTTTAGAAAACCATCGAGCAAGAGCTGGACGCCAAAATTATTCACACCGCTGCCGAAGAACACGGGCGTGGTTTTTCCTGCGAGCACGGAGGCTTCGTCGAAGGATTCGCCGGCGAGTTCGAGCATCTCGAGTTCCTCGACGGTGCGGGCGAATTCGGCTTCGCTCAGATTGCCGCGCACGGCGGGATCGTGCAGGCCACCGACGACGACCGGGGCGCGATATTTGCCGCCCACGACGCGTTCAAAGGTGTGCATGATCTTGGTCTGCCGGTCGTAGATGCCCTGAAATTCCGGACCGTTGCCGATGGGCCAATTCACAGGGAACGCGCCAATACCGAGGACGCGCTCAAGTTCATCGATCAGCTCCAGCGGATTTTTCATGGGGCGATCGCACTTGTTCATGAAGGTGAAGATGGGCACGCCGCGCTGGCGACAGACCTCGAACAATTTGCGCGTCTGCGGCTCGATACCCTTGGCAGAGTCGATGACCATGACGACGGAATCCACGGCGGTGAGCACGCGGTAGGTGTCTTCGGAAAAGTCTTTGTGACCGGGGGTGTCGAGGAGGTTGATGCGGTATCCGTCGTAATCGAACTGCAAGACCGTGGAACTGATGGAGATGCCGCGCTTTTTTTCCAATTCCATCCAGTCAGAGGTTGTGGCGCGCTGGTTCTTGCGCGCGGTGACAGAACCGGCGAGTTGCACGGCACCGCCGTAAAGCAGGAGCTTCTCCGTCAGCGTGGTTTTGCCCGCGTCCGGATGCGAGATGATGGCGAACGTCCGCCGCCGTTTGATTTCTTCTACGTTGGTCACAGTCGAGCGGCGGAGAATAGCAGAGAATGGCGGGGGAACAAGCGGGGAAAGCGGGGGATATCCTAAATCAAACTGAATCCGGCGGTTCAGCGAGGCGACGTGGCAGATTTCGGGCACCATGGATAAGCCGCTCTGTGAACAACTCCATATTGTCATGCCGGTAGAATATCAGCAGCCGTTGAAATGGCGGTTCAACCCGGAATGAACGGAGTCCGTGAAGCACTGGATTTCTAAAATGGCGTACACGCCCCAAATCGGGCTGATGAGAAAGTTTTTGCAATGTCTGGTCAACCGCTTGAAAAAACTGCCACGCCAGCTTTTCACCAGCTTCATCGAAATACCAAGCGAACTGGTTGGTGACGTCGGTGTGAAACAACGAAGATTTTTGAATAACTAAACTCATCCGCGCTTTTGACGAATGACTTTTTCACAGGCCTCTCGCATTTCTGACGCTGAGTAAGGAAAATGCGGGCCGTTTACCGCTTTTAATAATTCTGCTTCCAGTTCCGGGCTGTCTTTTTCCGGATCGAGTATCATTTCCGGCTCCAACGTGACGCGCCGGTTACCGTCGGTCAACACGATGGTTTCGCCGCGGCAGGCCTGGGCAAAAAGTTCGCCGAGCTGGTTTTGGGCATCCACAATGGATATTGCCTTCATGAAGGCAATTTAATCTTTGGAACGAATATCTGCAAGAGGGTTTCGTTCACCTTGACCAAATCAAATGAAATGCTTTTATGTAGTAATGTCTATTAAGATCAGAAAGAAAAGAGATTACCGCCCTCACTCTGAGGCCATACACGGCGCAAAAGTGCTTCTTAGGCTTTCTGAAGAAGAGAAAAAGGGGTGCTTTTATCAATGGATGGGTTCTTTGTTGCTTTGCGCGTTTGCATACGAAGGTTATTTAAATTTTCTTGGCAGAAAGCTTTTCCCATCTTGGGAAGATTTTGAACGTCAGATGTCCTGGCAGTCTAAAACGAAGCTTATTGCCGACCATATTTCACTTAAACTCAACGAGGGGGCTGAGCCATTTCAAGCCGTCAAACAACTGTTCAAATTCCGCGATCAAATTGCCCATCCCAAGCCAAAAGAGATGGAAGAAGAGTTTGAGACAACAAATGAAAAATTGGAATCCGTCTTCTACGAGAACACGAAGTCGGATGAGGAGAAATTTTGTTCGCAAGAAAATGCGAAATTGTGCATCGAACGTGTTGAGCAAATGATGGAATTACTTTTCAACCAAGCACGAATAAAACATGAGTCCGTCAATAAATATGACCGGTCGTTTATTTTGAATGCACCATTTGTAAAAAGTGGTCAATCGGGCTCAGCCCATTCCGGCTGACATGAATTAATTCACTGCCCAAAAAACTTCTGTATCTCTTTGACGACATCGACGAACCGATCCACCTCATCCTTGGTGTTGTAGAAATAGAAACTGGCGCGGGCGGTGGATTCGACGCCGAGTTTGTGCATGAGAGGCTGGGTGCAGTGGTGGCCGCCGCGCAGGGCGACGCCGGCTTGATCGGCGAGCGTGACGACGTCGTGGGCGTGGACGTCTTTGAGCAGGAAGCTCACGAGGCCGGCGCGGTTTTGTTTGGGGCCGAAGAGGCGGATGTTTTTCAGCGCGGCCAGTTGGTCGTAGGCGTGTTGCGCCAGTTCCTGATCGTGCCTCCAGATGTTTTCGCGGCCGATGGTATCGAGGTAATCCATGGCGGCGTGCAGGCCGATGGGGCCGGAGATGTCGGGCGTGCCGGCTTCAAAACGGTGCGGGGCGGTCTTGAACTCGGTCTTCTGGTAGCCGACGCTTAAAATCATTTCGCCGCCGCCTTGGTAGGGCGGCATGGCGTCGAGCAGATCCTGGCGACCCCAGAGCACGCCGATGCCGGTGGGACCGCAAATCTTGTGGCCGGAGAAGGCGAAGAAATCGCAGCCGATGGCCTGGACATCCACGGGCAGGTGACCGGCGCTCTGCGCACCGTCCACCAAGGTGGTAATGCCGAGCTGGCGCGCGCGGGCGCAGAGGTCGGCTACAGGGTTGATGGTGCCCATGGAGTTCGAGATGTGAACCATGGACAGAAGTTTCACCTGCGAGGTGAGCAGGGAATCCAGCTTCGAGAGGTCGAGCGTGCCTTCATCGCCGTTGACGGGGATGTAGGCGATTTTGGCGCCGGTGCGCTGGGCGAGCAATTGCCAGGGGACGATGTTGCTGTGATGCTCGACTTCGGTGAGCAGGATGACATCGCCCGCCTTGATATTTTTTGCGCCCCAGGTGGCGGCGACGAGGTTGATACCTTCCGTGGTGCCGCGCGTGAAGATGATTTCATCCGCACTTTTGGCGTTGATGAATTTGGCGGCGCGGGTGCGGGCGGCCTCGAAGGCGATGGTGGAGCGGTTACTCAGTTCGTGGATGCCGCGATGGACATTGGCATTGTCGTGTTCGTAGTAATGAACGAGCGCCTGGATGACGGAACGCGGTTTTTGCGAGGTGGCGGCGTTATCGAGATAAACCAACGGCTTGCCGTGGACTTGCTGATCGAGGATCGGGAAGTCGGCGCGCAGTTTTGCCCAGTCAATGTTCGCACTCATCGGAAATTCTTTTTAACCACGGACTAACACGGATAAATAAAGATAAGACAAAACCACGGATGGGTTTCCCATCCGTGGTTTAAAAATTAGAGCAAACCGAGTTGCAGCTTCGCCGCTTCGGTCATCATGCCCTGGTTCCACGGCGGATCCCAGACGAGTTCGACATTGGCTTCGTCGATGGGTTCGAGGGAGATAAGCTTGTTTTGGACGTCTTGAGCGAGGACGGGGCCCATGCCGCAGCCGGGAGCGGTCAGGGTCATCTTCACGTCGGCCTTGTAATTGTCGGGGCCGATGGAGGTCAGGTGGCAATCGTAAATCAGGCCGAGGTCGACGATGTTGACGGGGATTTCCGGGTCGTAGCAGGTCTTGAGGGATTCCCAGACCTTCTTCTCCAGTTCTTCCTGGGTCAATGGGCCGGTCGAGGTGGCGGTGTGGGCGGGAGCCGCAACGACTTCAATGCCCAGTGCATCGGCGTCCTTGGACTCGATGCGGAACATGTTGCCGTTGACGATGACAGTGTAAGTGCCGCCGAGCGACTGCGTGATGTGGGCGGTCTCACCTTTTTGCAATGTGACCTTGGTGCCGATGGGGACGACGGATGCCTCGACATCGCGGGTCAGAATTTTTTGTTCGGAACTCATAAAATCAGTTCAATCAATGTACCGGCAAATTTTACTCAATGCAAATACTGGTAAACGTAACGAAAAAGCTCCAGGCGTCCAACATCCAAACTTCCGCCTTCGCCAATGCTGCGGCGCGACAGGCCAGAGAGATTCCAAACACCGAAATTGATGGAGTGCGTGTACGGTACGCTTGAATGCCTTGGTTGCAGGCCATCCGCTGCGGCTGGTCTGCGACACAGCCGCCGCCCATTGAGACTAGGTTTGCTCGTTTTCCGTACTAACCGGTTCGGCGTGGCCTTTCAAGGCGCCGATCAGGGCGTGCCAGGACAAAATGGCGCACTTTACGCGTGCGGGATATTTGTGGACGCCGGCAAAGACGGCGAGTTTGCCGACATCGCCGTTCACCTGGCCGGTGGTGATCATTTCGCGCACTTGCTCAAATGTCTTTTCGGCATCGACCTTGGTCTTACCCTTGATGTAATCGGTCAGGAGGGAAGCGGAGGCTTTGGAGATGCAGCAGCCAGAGCCGACGAAACTGGCATCCTTGATGACATCGCCTTCGAGCGTGAGGAACAACTTGAGGTTGTCACCGCACAGCGGGTTGTAGCCTTGCGCAGAGCGGGTGGCCGCGGGCATTTCATGGAAATTGCGCGGCTTCTTGCAGTGGTCAAGGATGACCTGCTGATAAAGGTCGTTGATGTCGTCGAACACAATTCAAACTCAGTTTTAGACAGAATTTACAAAATTTTCAGAATTCTATGTTTATTAAACCGGCCTTCTGCGTAGTTTAATTCTGTAAAATTCAGTTAATTCTGTCTTATTTTGCCGCGCCGATGTGCGTATTCGCTTCCAACCGGTCCCACACGAGCTTGTCGATCACTTCGCGCGCGGGTTCGCACTTGATGCGCGCGATGATTTCGCCGGCGAAGGCGTGAATCAACATACGCTTGGAAGTCTCGGTGTCCAGCCCGCGGGAGCGGAGATAGAAAATGCTCTCGTCATTCAACTGGCCGATGGTCGCGCCGTGGGTACATTTCACATCGTCGGCGTAGATCTCAAGCTGCGGTTTGGTATCGGCACCGGCGTCATCGGACAGGAGCAGGTTTTTGTTGGTCTGCTTGGCGTCGGTTTTTTGGGCGATCTCGCGGACGAGGATGCGGCCGTGGAAAACGCCGCGCGATTTGTCATCGAGGATGCCGTTGAAATATTCGTGACTGGCGCAATGCGGTTGGGCGTGCTCGACAATCATGTGATGATCGGCAAGCTGTTCATCGCGGGTCAGATACAGGCCGTTCAACACGCATTCGAGGCCTTCACCGGCGAGCTTGGTGCGGATGTTGTTGCGCGAGAGCTTGGAGCCGAGGGCAAAGGAATGAATACTGACATTGCTGGTACGGCCAAATTCACCGGCGATGGTGGCGATGTGGTACGCGCCGGGGGCTTCGTCCTGCAACTTGATGTGTTCCACGGCGGCGTTATCGCCCGCGAGAATCTCGGTCACGGCGTTGGTGAAATAAGCGACGTTGCCGGTGCTGAGGTAGCTCTCGACGACGGTGAATTTGCTGTTGGCCCCGGCGATGACGAGATTGCGCGGGAGGATGGTTTCGCCGCTTTGTTTGGCAGACGAGATGTAGATCAACTGGATGGGTTCCGCGACAGTTTGATCAGCGGGCACATAGACGAAAGCGCCATCGGTGAAATAGGCCTGGTTGAGCGCGGCGAAGGCGTTGTTGGCCGTGTGCGCGTATTGGCCAAGGTGCTTCTCGATGAGCGAGGCATCTTTGGCGAGCGCGGCGGCGAGGCTTTCGATACGGACGCCGCCGGTGACGGGCTTGGGGCTCGACAGTTTGGCGGAATAAAATCCGTTCACGAAGACGAGGCGGTGGCCGGGCAATTGGGTGAAGACGGAGGCTTCGAGCGCTGCGCTTTCGGCACCATTGACGTGGGCGGGGGCGGCGAACTGGAAATTGAGCTTGGCTATGGGAGCGACGTTGGTGAAACGCCAGTCTTCATCGTTCAAGGTGGGGAAACCGGCGGCGGCGAAGCTGGCGAGGCCGGCTTTGCGGACGGGCAGCAGCCACGTGGGCTGGCTGGCGGCAGCGGCGGTGAACTGGGGGAACTTTTCCACGAGCGATTCGGTACCGTTGTTGGCTTTCTGCGTCATGTTTAGAATCATTCTAATTATAAATCGACGGACAATCTCACATTTTTACGGGTGATGTGCAAATCAAAAGCGTTGGGCAAAAGGCCGGGCGGAAAATTTTCTTCACGCAGGGGGCACGGAGGGGTGTTTAAATATTCGAGGACGAGGACGAGAACGAAGGACGATGCATGGTGAGGTGGCTTGACGTGCCTTTTGGGAACGTTCATCTTTCGGCCGTTGGCGGTTCAGATTGGAAAGGATTTTTCCCCACACCTATGAAAAATAACGGCGGGCCGGAACTGGTTTCACCCATCCAAGATTTTCTCGAACATCTGCATCAACAATGCGCCGGACATGCTGACGGCGAGGTGGCGACCTACATCCCCGAGCTGGCCAAGGCGGACCCGAACTGGTTTGGCATTTGCCTCGTGACGGCGAACGGCGCGGTTTATGAGGTGGGCGACACGGCGCAGGAATTTACGATCCAATCTATTTCGAAGCCGTTCGTGTACGGTCTGGCCTTGGAAGACAACGGTCGCGCGGCCACGTTGGAGCGCGTGGGCGTGGAACCTACCGGGGATGCGTTTAATTCTATCAGCCTTGATCCGGGTACGGGCCGCCCGCGCAATCCGATGATCAATGCGGGAGCGATCGCGACCGCCGGATTGATCGCGGGCAAGACGCCGGCATCGCGCTTTAAACGCATCTTGGAAACGTTTTCGTTGTATGCCGGGCGGCAACTGAAAGTGGATCACACGGTTTATGCTTCGGAAAGCGAGACGGGGCATCGCAACCGTGCGATCGGGCATATGTTGCGCAATTTTGACAAGCTGACGGGCGATCCGGCGCCGACGACGGAAATCTATTTTCAGCAATGTTCCATTTCCGTGACCTGCCGTGATCTGGGGATGATGGCGGCGACGCTGGCGAATCACGGGGTGAATCCGGTGACGGGCAAGCAGGCGTTGCGCGGCGAATATGTCGAGAGCGTGCTCAGCGTAATGGGGACGTGCGGCATGTACGATTACGCGGGTGAATGGCTTTACAGCGTGGGCATTCCGGCGAAGAGCGGGGTGGCGGGCGGCGTGTTGGCGGTGTTGCCGGGGCAGTTGGGTATCGGCGTATTTTCGCCGCGACTGGATGCGCACGGCAACAGCGTGCGCGGCATTCGCGTATGCAAAGAGTTGTCGCGCCATCTGGACCTGCATCTGTTTAACCGACCGGTGACGGGGAAGTCCACGTTAAGGCTGCGATTCACGGGGGCGGATTTTAATTCGAGCCATGTGCGCACGGCGGAAGAGAGCCGGACGCTGCGGGAGTTGGCGAAGTCGATCAAAGTGTATCAACTGCAAGGGAACTTGGCCTTTGCGATGATGGAACCCGTGTTGCGAGAGGTGTTGGGGCAGGCGGAGGAGACGCGTTATCTCATCCTTGACTTGAAAAGGGTGTTGAGCTTGAACGAAAGCGCGGGGCATCTGTTGCATTCGTTGGTCGGCAAGCTGTCCGGGATGGAGAAGACGGTGATCTTCACGCATGCCGATCATCTGCCGTTGCTACGGCGGATGATGAAGAAAAAGCTCGCTGGAAAATATGCGGAACTGTTCATGACCTTTCCGGACAATGACCTGGCGCT
>DASZCA010000321.1:0-31851 GCA_035943555.1 Verrucomicrobiia bacterium | reverse complement strand
CTATGAGTCAAACCAATCCTTCCCACTCACGCACGTCGAGTGTCGCCAGTGTCCTGCTGTTCACGCGTGGATTTTTTAAGACACAGTTATGGGTCTGGCCGCTGGTCGCGGCGCTGGTTCTTGGGATCATCGGCGTCTGGCTGCGGGTAAAGATGGAGGGCGCCACGAAACAGCAGATCGCCGAGATGCTCCAGACCATCTTGAACGCCAACACGGAGGCGTTGCATTCGTGGTCCGGCGCGATGAAAGCGGATGCGGAAAATCTCGCTGACGATGACCGTGTCGGTGAATTCATCGCCGGTCTGATTCAACAAACGAAATCCGGCACGCAAGTTCAGGCGGCGTTGCTGACCGCACCACAACTTTCCGCCTTGCGCGCCTATCTCAAACCCATGATCGAACGCCGCGGCTTCAGCGGGTTCGTAGTGCTCGACACAAATTTTCTGGTGCTCGCTTCGGGCCATGATTCGCTCGTCGGCCTGCAATCGCCCGCCGGTTACACCGAACAGTTTGCCGCCAGTCTGACCGGCAAGGCTCTGGTCACGCGACCTTTCCCCAGCGTCGCGTTGCTGCCGGATGGACAAGGCAACTTGCGCGTCGGTGTGCCCACCATGTTTGCCATCGCGCCCGTCCTTTCAACCAACGGACAGATCATGGCCATGCTCGGATTGCGCATCGCGCCGGACACGGACTTCACGCGCATCCTCGCCACGGCCCGCGCTGGCAAGACCGGCGAGACGTATGCCTTTGACCGCGCGGGCAAGCAACTTTCTGAAAGCCGCTTCGACAACGACCTCAAACGATTGGGATTGATTCCTGACACGACAGAAGCCCGTTCGACCCTGACCTTGGAATTGCGCGATCCGTTGGTGGATTTAAATCAAGGACGCCAGTCGCCCCAACGCCGCACGGAATTGCCATTGATCCACGCCATCAGCGAAGCCCTGAAGGGACACACGGGCGTGGATGCCAATGGCTACCGGGATTATCGCGGTGTGGAGGTGGTGGGCGCGTGGACGTGGGTGGACGATTTCGACATGGGCCTGACCACGGAGATGGACCGGGCGGAGGCGTTCCGGGCGTTGCGGATTTTGCGGGGAGGATTCTGGTTCATCTTCGCCTTGCTGCTGATCGCGTCGGTGCTGGTTTATGTGCTGATGCGCGTGGCCAACCGGCTGCAGCGGGCGGCGTGGAAGGCGGCCTTGAAGGCCAAACAACTCGGCCAATACGCGCTGGATGACAAGATTGGGGAGGGGGAATTCGGCGCGGTTTATCGCGCGCACCATGCGCTGATGCGCCGGCCCGTCGCGGTGAAATTGTTGCACACGGAAAAGCTGGACCTGGCCAGTTCCGTGCGCTTTGAACGGGAAGTGCAATTGACCAGCCAGTTGACGCATCCCAACACGATCACCATCTATGATTACGGCCGCACCCCGGAAGGTATTTTTTATTACGCGATGGAATATCTCGACGGCCTGACGCTCAACCAGCTGGTGAAACAATACGGCGCGCAACCGGAAGGCCGCGTCATCGCCATCCTGCGACAGGTCTGCGGTTCGCTCGCCGAGGCGCACACCATCGGACTGGTGCATCGCGACATCAAACCCGCCAACATATTTCTGACGCAACGCGGCGGCGTGGCGGACTTCGTCAAGGTGCTCGACTTCGGCCTGGTGAAATCGCTGGATGCCGAAGGCGTTGAATTGACCATGGGTGCCGCCACGCTCGGCACACCGCTCTACATGTCACCCGAGGCCGTCCTGCATCCCAACACGGTGGACGCGCGCAGCGACCTTTATTCGGTGGGAGCCGTGGGTTATTTCCTCGTCACCGGCGAGCCGCTGTTCGAATGGCTCACGCTGGGTGACGTGCTGCTGCATCAGGTGAAAGATCTGCCCATGCGTCCTTCGGAACGATTGGGCAAGCCGGTGTCGCCGGATTTGGAGGAACTGCTGATGCGCTGTCTGGCCAAAGATCCCGCGTCGCGCCCGGTCAATGCCCGCGAACTCGACGAGGCATTGGGCCGCTGCATCAGCGCCGGGAACTGGACGCGGGATCTGACCGAAGAGTGGTGGCGCAAATTTGCCGGGTCAGCCAGTGATAAAACCGTGGTGACGCCTTTTCCGGAAATAAAAACTGGATGACTGGCGGTGGCTCATCGTTGGCAACCATCTCCGGCGGCTTTGCCCTGCTGCTGCACTGAACGGCGCTTCAGCCCCCTTTATTAAAAACGCGGTGGGCAACGCGGTCGCTTTTTTTGCGGTCCTGCCAGTGGGCACGTTTTTGGGCTTCGCGCAGATAGCTGCCTTCTGACTGGATTTTGACAAAGCTGTCGTACCGTTCGCGCGGGAGGGTGCCGTCGGCAACAGCGGCAAGGACGGCGCAGTCTTTTTCCTTGGTATGGGCGCAGTTGGTGAAGTGGCAGCGCAGCGCGAGGGCTTCGATCTCGGGAAACGTTTCCTTCGCGCCTTCGGTGACGCCCCAAAGATGAAATTCCCTCATGCCGGGCGTGTCGATGACCACGCCGCCCTGGGGGAGAAAAATCATTTCGCGCCAGGTGGTAGTATGGCGGCCCTTGGCGTCGGCCTCGCGGACTTCGATGGTGGCCTGGAGTTCCTCGCCGCAAAGATGGTTGATGAGGCTGGATTTGCCGACGCCGGAGGTGCCGATGAAAGCGACGGTGTCGCCGGGCTTGATGAGGGCGGCCAATTTTTTCATGCCGCGGCCGCTGATGGCACAGACCGGAAGCACGAGGGCATCGCCGGCGGCGGCGGTGGCCTCGGCTATCTTGGCGTCGAGGCCTTCACATAGATCGATTTTGTTGAGGATGACGACGGGGCGGGCACCGCTTTCGTGGCCCATGACGAGCATGCGTTCAAGGCGGGCGGCGTTGAAGGACGGGTCGGCGGCGGTGACGAGAAAAACGGTTTCGATATTGGTGGCCAGGATCTGCGCGGCGGTATTGCGGCCGGTGGTTTTGCGGACAATCTGGGTGGTGCGCGGAAGGATGGCGTGGATGACGGCCTTTTCCTCGTTGGGCACCAATTTTATGGCGACCCAATCACCAACCTTGGGAAGCTGGGTGTGGTCGCTGCGGGCCTCGTGCATGGCTTTGCCGGTGATCTGGGCGGAGAGTTCCGCTTCGAGGGTCCAGACGCGATAAAAATGTTTATCCTCGACCGCGACGCGCGCCGGCACCCAGCCCTTGGCGAGATAGGGCGCGAACTGTTCATCGCGCTCTTTATTCCAGCCTAGCTTGGTCAGGCCCATAAATGACGGGTCGAAATGTGCGGCATCCCTGAATGGAAGCGATTGGGAGGCGCGGCGTCAACGCGGGAATATGCCATTCGGAGGATTGTGGCGTCAGGGGGAAGGCAAATATTGACTCACGGTTCAAACCATGACAGGTTCGAAACACCCCTTGCGCAAACTTGGGAACCGGGTTTAGATTATGAGCGATGAAACTGCGAACGGACCTGCTCGAACACCTGACAGGAGAGGACCTGCGTCAGGCGGCGATGGATTCGGTTCACCGTTACAAACCCGAGCCGCTTTTCTCAAAAACTGGGACTGGTTCGTTGTCATCCGCATCAACCGAGGAGCGTGCGAGAGAGGTGGCGCACAGCATGGCTTTAACTCGGAAACTTCAGCGGCGTGCGCAACGGACTGGGAGATCCTCCGCAACGAAGCGCTGACCCTGGCGGAAACGCTCGACCGCCTGCGCAGCTACCACCGCCGCGCCCCGTTTCTTTTCTTCAACGGAAACACTTTTGCGACCATCGGTCGCGAACTGGCACTCGTGCTTTTCAGTGATCTGGCGCCCGGTCGAAAGCGCGAGGTGTCGTCCATCATGGGACATTACATCGCCGGCGTGCTGGATCGTGAAAGCATGACAAGCCTGGTGGAGGGTTTATGCGAAGCGGCCGACTACAAACCCGGCGACCGGGTGAAAACAATGCGCGGTTCCATGAGCGGAACAGTCTTGCGCATGCTGCCGGACGGCCATGTGGTTTGGCGGGCGGATTCCGGCGCGGAACTGACAGGTTTGCCGGAAAGTTTGATCCGCGAAAAGAAGAACTGAAACTTGTCTGTGCCCCCTATGAGCAACAGCCGCCGATATGCTTACAACCTGCCGTGGCGCGGAGTATTTTTAGGCGCGATGTGTCACGGCGGGTTGTGCATTTTCACGGCCTGTTTGGCAACCAAAACGGAGAGCATCTTTTTTGTGATCTTGGGTGGTTTGAGCGTGATGTTCGGCTGCTTCGCTTTGGTGGTATTGACCCGGCGCATCTTTTTTTTCCGTGTATTGGAACTGACGCAAGACTCTATTTTGTATCCGCATGGATTTCCCCGGACACGGATCACACGCATTCCTTACGCCAATATCGTATCAGTGAAAGAAGGGGCGCTGGTGCCAAACATCACTCTCTGTCTGACGACATCGAAAGGCGATTTTGAGATCGGGGCGGCCCGATTTTCATGCCGGGAAAATTATCTGGGCGCCAAAGACTTTATCCAGACCCGGGCAACGGCCGAAATGGCCGGCCAAGAAGAGGCGGATAAAATATTGGCGGCATTTCCTGAGCCTTTCATAGAACCGAAAGATTGGGAACGCTACCGGACGCATCTGGTCGTCTCCAAACCATTGGTGGCCCGTCTGGTAAAAGCGTCGTGGTTTGCGGCGCGTTGTCTGGGCGTGTTTTCGATACCATGGCTGCTGTTGCAGGCATTTCAATTGCCGACCCTGTCGCTTGTGGGATTCCTGGTTGTTTGCCTGCCGGTAACATTTTTTTTCACCGTTTTGTATTGGAGCTGTGCCGTACATCCGGAACGGGTCACGAAGATAACCGTGCTGGCGAATGGCTTTACCGTGCTTTCAGGATTACAGACATGGAGTCACAGCTATTTGGATATCACGGGATGGGCAACGGTTGATCGGGAGTTTGAAGGCCGCACGCTCCATATTTTGTTGCTGCGTAAATTGAATTACAAAGGAATTGCTTACACCAGATCAATGGCCATGCCGGATGGTCCGACCCGTGAACGTTTTGTACAGATTTTGTGCGCAAAGAAAGTTCCAGAATTGCCCGGCCTCAAGCCGGAATGGGAATAACCGGTGGCGCCCGACCCAGCCGGCTCACGCCAATTTCCCGTACTTGCGAATCTGCGGCCAGAACCAGGCGATGGCCACCACCACGACAATTGTCCCGATGCCGCCGGTCACGGTGGAAATGATGGCGCCGGTCGCGTGGGCGTTGCCCAACACCGTTGGAGTGGTGAAAAAGAAGGCCACGATGCCGGAGCGGAATCCGCCCAGTTCGTTTGAGGTGCCGATGAACAGGCTGTTCACGGCCGAGACGCGGCCGCGTTTCTCATCGGGCGTCAAAATTTGCACCAGCGTCTGCCGGACGACCACGCTGATATTGTCCACAAAACCGGCGAGCGCCATCATCGCGAAGGCGGTCCAGAACCAGACGCTGTTGGACACGGTGATCCAGCTGCCAAGGCAGTTTTGATTCACCAAGCCAAAGGCGATGGTGGCGAGGCCGAAAATTGTCACCGACCAGAGCAGGGCTTTGCCGGCCTTTTGCAAGGGTTGCCGGTGGGCCATGGCCATCGCACAGATCACGGCGCCGATGGCCATGGAATTACGCAGCCAGCCGAGGCCGCTGGCGCCGACGTGGTAGATGTCATCCGCAAACATCGGAAGAATTGTCACGGTGCCGCCGAGCAGCACGGCAAACATATCCAGTGAGATGATGCCGAGGATGATTTTATTTTGGTACACGAACCGGAAGCCTTCGACGAGGCTGTGCAAGGAAATGGGTTCGGCCGGCTTTGCCTTGTGGATGTGTTTGATCGGCAGCACGAGGGCAAAACAGGCGATGGAAGCGAGGATGTTCAGCGCATATACGGGCCAAGCCGTGCGGTGTTCTTCCGCATGCGGGGTGAGTGCTATCACGGCGCCGAACACCACCGGGCCCAGCACGGCGGATAATTGGAAGGCGCCGCTGTTGAAGGTCACGGCGCGCGCAAACTGGTTGCGTGGTATGAGGCTGGTGACAAAGGACGCGCTGGCGGGCCATAGAAACGTCCGCGCGGCGCCCAAGATGAACAGGCAGATGTAGATCCAGATGACGTTCAGGGCGAACACGGACATCAGTGTCAGGCCCAAACTGCACGCCGCCACGATCAGCGTGGTGATGAGAATGATTTTCTTCCGGTTGAAGGTGTCGGCGAAATGACCGGCGGGGACGGTGCACAGGATCATCGGGATCATCAGCGAGAGACCGACCAACGCGAGCGGCAGCGCGGAATGCGTGCGCCGGTAGAGTTCCCAATCGATCGCCACCACGAGCATCTGCTGGCCCAGCGAGGCGACAAACCGGCCGATGAGATAGCGCGTGAAATTCGCATTCCGCAAAACGGAATAGGCGCTCTCGGTCGCGGGCTGGAGGACCGGCTCATCGGGCAGATTTTCTGGCGATTCGGAATCGTGCATTAAACAACCGGGTTGAACATAGCTGAAAATGGCGCGGGGTCGAGGATTGTCGGAAGGAGCGGCGAACGGTTTGTATTTCCATGCCCTGCCGACTGCCAGTCGGCGACACGGCAGGCTGCCAGCCTGCGGTACGTTGGTTGAGGCGTTGCCCGTTGCATTGAACACGCTCTGAACTGTCCCTCGTCGGGCGAGACGGGACTCCGAACAAAACGGCTTCCATCCATGGCCACTCAAAAACTTTCTTTCGTCGGTGAGCTATGCGACACTCGTTTTTGCATGAACGAGCCGCAGACTGATTCGCCACCACGCCAGTATCGCTGGCCGTGGTTTTTTTGGGGCGCGGTCGTGCTGTTCATCACGCTGACGGTTTTGACGGTGGGTTTTGCGGCGCACCGGATCGCGACGGAACGGGATCCGAACGCTCCGTTGCCGGGGACGGCGCCGTTGAAGTAGCGAGTTGCCCGGGAAGCAGGGCCGACTGCATGTATGCGTCCAAGGACGGCAATGCCCCCGCCGGTTTGCACATTTAAGCGACCTAAAGGTCGCACCCCCACAACTGGTGTGCGGCGCTGTGCGCCGCTTCAGTTCCGGCCCGACGGCCGCGCGGTTTCATTCGGAGATGCCTGTCTTTCCGATAATTTAATTCTTCGTTGAACTAATTTCGCCGGCGACATGTCAAATCTCCGTGACCACAAATTTTATCGCGGGCGGATGTTTCAATCGTGAAACATTTTTTGCGAGGATGACAAATTTCATTGACACTTGCGGCCGGTGGGAAAACCATTTCGAAAGTAGCCGGTAATATCTTTGATGTTTCACAACTGCCAAGTGAAGTCGCCGCCGCTCCCGCGGCCAGAAGCCCCTGTCCCCAAATTCGCCCCTGAATCAAACCCGTGAAAAACTACATACTTGATACCAACGTCCTCCTCCACGATCCCAACTCGCTCCTCAATTTTGCGGACAACCATGTGTTCGTCCCGATCGAGGTCATCGAAGAGATCGACCGGTTTAAACGCGAATCCACCGAGCTGGGCCGCAATGCGCGGACAGTGTCGCGGATGCTGGACGGTTTTCGCGGTGACGGCAGCCTGAGCGAAGGCGTCGCGTTGCCGAACGGCGGCAAGCTCAAGATCGGTTTCTTGAAGAGCGGCGAAGGCCAGACGATTTTTTCCAACGACTCGGTGGACAACCGCATCCTGGCGTTTGCGGCGAGCGTGCACAAGGCGCAGCCGAAGAGCAAGGCGATCGTGGTTTCGAAGGACATCAACCTGCGCATCAAGGCGGACGCGCTGGGCCTGGCGGCGGAAGATTACGAGACGGACCGCGTGTTCATCACGGATCTGTACACGGGCATGATGGAGATGCCGGCGAACGCGGAAAAGCTGGCGAAATTCCGTTCCGACGGGGAACTGGAGCTCAACGGCGGCAAACAATATTTCCCGAACGAATACTGCACGCTGGTAGACGAGACGAATCCGAAGAAGGCGGCGTTGACGAAGGTGGACGCGACGGGGAAGAAGCTGATCCCGATCATGGATTCGCGCGAGAGCATCTGGGGCATCAAGCCGCGCAACCGCGAGCAACATTATGCATTCGACGCGCTGCTGGACGACCGCATCAAGCTGGTGACTTTGATGGGCAAGGCGGGCACGGGCAAGACGTTGCTGGCGATGGCGGCGGGCTTGAAGCGCACGGTGCTGGACCGGGAATTCCGCCGCCTCGTCGTGGCGCGTCCGACCATCTCGATGGGCAAAGAACTCGGGTTCTTACCGGGTTCTTTGGATGAGAAGCTGGCGCCGTGGATGCAGCCGATCCATGACGCGCTGGAGATGTTGAGCGACCTGAACATGGGGCAGGATCATCGCCGTAGCGGCGACCTCATGCGCAGCGGAGCGATCGTGGTGGAGGCGTTGAGCTACATCCGCGGCCGCAGCATCGCGAACCAGTTCATGATCATCGACGAAGCGCAGAACCTGACGCCGCTCGAAGCGAAGACGATCATCACGCGCGTGGGCAACGGGACGAAAATTATTTTCACCGGCGATCCGTACCAGATCGACAACCCGTACGTGGATTCCTCCTCGAACGGGTTCAACTACATCATCAGCCGGTTCCGCGACCAACCCATTGCCGCACACATAGAATTGCAAAAGGGTGAACGCTCCGAGCTGGCGGAACTCGCGGCGAACATCCTCTGAGAGTCCCGCGGGGAAACGCATAAAGATGCGATGGTGCAACGGTCCCGTGGTTTTGTAATTTGACAAATCGCTTAAGTGAACGAAGTTTCAGGCGAGTAGAAGACAGCAACAAATTACGGAGAATACGGGTTATGATATCGAACGAACGTCCATCGCCATACGGCCGGAGACCCTATCAGGGCGGCAACCAAGGTAATTACCAAGGTGGTCATCAGGGTCAGGGTTACGGCGCGCCGAAATACAACCAAGGTTATAATCAGGGTTATAATCAGAACTACAACCAGCAGCCCCGGCCGCCTGTGCAGGAAGATACGCTGAAGAGCGCCGATCTCCAGATCGAGCGGAAGAGCTTTGTGTTTTCGTTGAAAGAAAATCCGCGCGGACGTTTTCTGCGCATCACCGAAGATGTGGGCGGACGCCGCGATACCATCATCATTCCTTCGACGGGACTGGCCGAGTTCAAGAAACTCGTCGATGAAATGGTGAAGGCTTCTGAAGCCATCCCGGAAAAGCAGCCGAATCCGGAAGCGTGAACTGAGATTTTCCGTTTCTTTTAAAAAATCCCCGCGAGCATCAGGCCGCCGGGGATTTTTTCTTTTTGGCCCGCGGCTTGGGCGGGTTGACCGGCTTGGCATCGCCCCACAAACCTTCGAGGTCGTAACGTTCGCGCGCCTCGGTGTGCATGACGTGGACGATGACATCGAAATAATCCATGACGACCCAGTTAGAGCCGCCGCCATCGCTGCGTGCGGGGCGCAGGTCATGGTCATCGCGCAGCTTGCTGCGGATCTCTTCCTCGATGGCGCGGACGTGCGGCTGGCTGGTGCCAGTGGCGATGACGAAAAAATCTGTCACGGACGACAGCTTGCGCACGTCGAGCACGACGATATTTTCCGCTTTTTTATTGTCGGCCAGATCGCGGCACAACAGCGCCAGTTTTTTGGAATCCATATTACGTTGCAGATTTAAGCACAGAACCGGGGCACTTGCCATGCTGAAGTTTTAGGGGGAAAAGAACGAAAATATTCAACATCCAAGGCGGCTCCGCGCAGCTCTCTTCGATGTTGGGAGTTGAATGTTGAGAGTTTAATGTTTTGAAATAAGGCCGAAATTCCAATTGAACTGATCTCAATTGCCAATCAAGCCAGCTTAAGCGGCATACACGCCCGCGGTCCGGATGGCGGCGGCGACGGTGGAGGGGACCAAGTGGTCGATCGGCAGGCCTTTTTTCACACGGGCGCGGATTTGGGAGGAGGAGACGCCGAAGGGGAAGCCTTTCAGTTCGCGTCCGCGAAACGGGGCGGGAAAATGAGCGGTGTCGCCGCCCGGACGCGGTACGGCTACGAATTGCGCCAGTTCGGCCAAGGCATTCGCCTCGCGCCAGGCGTGGAGCTTGGCGGCGTTGTCCGCGCCGATAAGGTAAAACAGTTCCGCGCCGGGAAAGCGTCGGGCGTAATCGCGGATCGTATCGACCGTGTAAGAGGTGCCGCCACGGCGGATTTCCTGTTCGTCGACTTCGCAGTTCACTTTGCCGGCCAGTGCGAGGCGCAGGAGCTGGAGCCGGACGGCATCGGGCGCGGGTTTGATATCCGCCTTGAAGGGCGATTGCGCCGCGGGCACGAAGAACAGCCGGTCGAGTCCCAGTTCCTCGATCGCCGCTTGCGCGACGAGCAGGTGACCGGTGTGGACCGGGTCGAACGAACCGCCATAGATGCCGAGTTTCATGTTGAACGTTACGAGCAGCAGATTGTGCCAGCACGGGGCAAAAGTCCAACCTGCAACTTGGTAAAAGCGGCTGATAGCTCAACATCGCCCAGTCTGACACCGGTACCGGGTTTGTAGTTCGGGTGAGGTACGTTCGATCGCTTATGCCGCCTAAAGGCGGAACTCCAAACGGGGGAAGGCGGGATGGCCGTCAAACGGGTTCGATATAGTCCAAATCTTTGTTGTGCGTCTCTTCCATGCCGTACAGGGCCCAGAGGGCGATGAGGACGCAGGCAAACGAAACTATCGCGGCGGAGGGAATGATGCCGCAGGACGGTTTCAGCTTGAGATAGTTGAAGGCCAGCGTGAGCGGGACGGTTGCGCCCCGGACAAAATTCGGCACGGTGGTGGCCACGGTGGCGCGGATATTGGTGCCGAACTGTTCGGCGGCGACGGTCACAAAGATCGTCCAATAGCCGACGCCGAATCCGAGCGCGAGGATGACCAGATAAAAAGTGCCGCTGGACTGGCCGCCGGTGAGAAAATATGCCGCCATGGCCGCCGCGGTGAGCAGCAAAAACACCAGCAGGATTTTCCGGCGCGATTGCAAAAGCTGGCTGAAGTAGCCGCTGGCAAAGCCGCCGAAGGTGATGCCGAGATAGCAGAAAGCGATGCCTTGGGCGACTTTCACCTCGCCCTGAATGTTCAGCGCCTTGGAAATCTCCGGTGAAAAGGTGACGAGCACGCCCACGATGCACCAGAGCGGCAGGCCGATGAGGATGCAGCGCAGATATTTCATGAAGCGGGCGGGGCAGGTGAACAGCATGAGGAAATTTCCGCGTGAAGCCCCGCCCGGCGCAGTGCGCAACTGTTTGAACATGCCTGATTCCGCCACGCTCAGGCGCAGGACGAGCAGCACCAAGCCCAGCCCGCCGCCGATGAAATACGCCGTGTGCCAGTTCACCCGCTGGGCGACCAGCCCGCCGATGACGGCGCCGAAAACGCCGACGGTGGAAACAATGGTCGTGCCATAACCGCGGAGATGTTTTGGCAACACTTCGGTGACCAGCGTGATGCCGCCGCCGAGTTCGCCGGCCAGGCCGAAGCCGGCGATGAAACGCCACACGGCATACGCACCGATGGAATCATGGACAAACCCGTTCGCGATATTGGCGATGGAATACAGGGTGATGGAGCCGAAGAGCAGCGCCACGCGGCCCACGCGGTCGCCCAAGATGCCGAAGAAAATTCCGCCGACGAGCATGCCGATCATCTGGAGGTTCAACAGCAGGATGCCGTGACTGACCAGGAGGTCGCCGGAAAACCCCATATCTTTGAGGCTGGGGATGCGCAGGATGGCGAACAGGATGAGGTCATAGACGTCCACGAAATAGCCGAGCGCACCGACGATGACGGCGGGTTGCAGGACCTGGCGCAGGACGGAGTCGTTGGGTTTCATGGTGTGGCGCGCAGATTAAAACCGAGGGGCGAGGATTCGGCGAGCGGAATTTTGCGGACGGACGGCGGAAACCCCTTATTGAAAAAAACGGTAGATGTATTTCCGGCGCAGGCGTTGGAGTTCGAAGCGGAGTTTGAACTGCCAGAGTGTCGCGAGCTGGGTGCCGCCGGCCTGGGTGCTGAAATAGTAGCCGTTCATGCTGCCTTGCACGACGGTGGCGGGGTCGGCCCAATACATCTTGATGCCGAGTTCCTTGTCGATCTGGGTGTACACGTGGTCGATGGGGCGATCCATCTTGTTCTTTTCAACCCAGGCGAGGCGCAGGCGGGCGGCTTGGGCGCCGATGAGGTAGGCCTCGGCGCAGCGGGAGACTTTCGCCTCGTACAACCGGCGGCCGGGGCGGAGCTGGCGGAAGGGCACGAACATGTTGGACCCGATGCCGACGTAGACGGAATGGGGCTGCGGGAGCGATTTCGCTTCCTCGACGACTTTGCCGAGTTCGTCCAGAAAACGGTCTTCCAAGATGGCGTCATCTTCAAAGACGAGGCCGAGACGGTTTTCATCGGCGGCGATTCTGCGGAGGGCTTCCAGGTGCTTGAGGGTGCAGGATTTCTGGCCGCGCGACATGGGGCGGCCGGCGTCGGAAAACAGCTTGAGGGCGGCGTCATCAAGGACGTCGGCATCGTAGGGTTCGATGAATTCAAAGGGGATGCCGAATTTTTCGAGCTGGGCGCGCATCTTTTCGGCGCGGTCGGTGAATTTGCGGGCGTGCACGACATACACGCCACCGATCGCACCACTGGTAAACGGATTCATCTGCCGGCCACTCTAATAAATCTGCTATGGAAAAACGAATTTTTTGTGCAAAATTGGCTGATAATGTCCGTATAAAACCATGACGCGCCATTGCCATAATTGCGGTGAACCCTGGACCATTGCCGGCAACCCCGGCCGCGGTGAAGTTTGCATGAAATGCCGGGCAGACCTCCGGGTGTGCCTGAATTGCCAGAGCTACGACCGGAACGTGGCCGAACAATGCCGCGAGCGCCGGGCGGACCTGGTGCTGGAGAAGGCGTTGGGGAATTTCTGCGAATATTTTGAGTTCATCCGCCGCCCATGGGCGGGCAAGGAGGTCATCAATGCCCGCGAGGAAGCCGCGCGGGCGCAGCTGAAGAAGCTGTTCGGTGATTGAGATGAACAGCCTCTCTTTCAAAGAGACTTGGGAAGCGGTGCCCAACGAAGCGTATCGCGCCGGCAGCACCCCGGCGGTGAGCGTGGTGATCACGCTTTATAATTACGAGGCGTACATCAAGGAATGCCTGGACAGTGTGCTAGCTTCCAAAACGGCCGGCATGCCGGGCGGCTTTGAGGTGATCGTGGTGGACGATGCTTCGACGGATGCTTCCGCAGAACTGGTTGAAAAGCATATCGCGACCAGCCCACTGCCGGTACGCCTGATCAAAAAACGATTAAACACGGGGGTGGTGGATTCGCGGAACCTGGGCCTGTTACTGGCGCGGGCGCCGCTGGTGTTCATGCTGGATGCGGACAACACAATCCGGCCCGAATGCCTGCTGAAGCATTATCAGGTGCTGGCGACTTCCGACCATGCGCTGGCGTATGGCATCATCAACCGGTTTGACAACGTCAGCCGTCAAAGCGTCGGAACGATATCCGATGCCGAATGGGATGTGCGCAAGCTGGTCTCCGCGCCGTATATCGACGCCATGGCGATGATCCGCAAGGACGCGGTGCTGCGCGTGGGCGGTTACTCGATCGAATTTGGGACCATCCTGGTACAGGCCTGGGAAGACTACGATCTCTGGCTGAAACTGGCGCAGGCCGGATATACGGGGAAATTTATCCCGGAAATCTTGAGCGATTACCGGGTGAAAGCTGATTCCATGATCATGCGGGCGGTGCCCCGGCAAAGCGAAGTTTCGGCTTATCAGGCCCGGAAATTTTTTGCCCTGACGCAGGCTCATGCCGACTTGCCAGTCTTGTTTGGCACGCCCCGTCACGAATTGGAACTCGCCAACCTGCGGCCAACGCGGCTGGCATCACCGTCCGCCTGCGCGGTAACACCCCGGCTGATCCAGCGAGTGTTGGGGGATAAATTACGCCGCAGCGTGAACAAGCGATTGAATGCCGTTTATGCGTGGCTGAACCGGTGAAGGGGCGGCTTTAGTTTTTTGGCCGCCGCTTTTCGCTATAACGCCCGTAGGTCGACGGATTCTTGCGCAAGAGGCGGGCGAGCTGCAAGCGTTCGCGGAAGGTCAAATCTTCCTGCCACGAACCCGGCCGCGCTTTGCGGATAAAATCTTTGGGCTCTTGCACCACGGTGTCGGGTTGCCGCCCAAGCTCTCCACGGATGGGAATCGGCGTGCCTTTGCCCTGTCTCAATTCACCCGCGCTGTTGGCGGCGACCGCCTGCGCGATGTCGGCGTCCGGCCAGGCCAGTTGCACAAAGCCGGCGATCCGGCGCAGGCAACCGGCGGTATCGGCAAAAAGATCTTCGTAATGCAGTTCCAAAAACTGGCCGGGCGGCAGCTTGGCGCCGGCGGCCTGGGCGGCACACACATGTTCACGCCACAAGTCCAGTGCGCCCCGGACATCCCGCGAAGCCCACGTGCTGCCCCAACTGCGCGAAGCGGCCAGCAGCGAGGCGGTCACATCCCGGGGATCACGGATCATAAGAATGATCTTTGCCGACGGCAGCAGTTCGGCGATCTCAGGGATGTAGCGCGCGTTGCTCGGCGTCTTCTCCAGAAAAATCTGGCCGGGGCCCACATCGCGCAGCATCAAGCCGAGGACGGAGGAAACATATTGTTTTTGCAGGGCGAGAAATTCCTCCGCGCGCAGGTAGCAGGCCAGGCCGTTGCCGCCCCGGTTGCTGACCAATTTCGACGCGAGATCCTGCCGCCAATGTTGCCATTGCGACCCGACATACTCGAAGAGCCGTGATTCCTGCCCCGTCTTGATCAGCGGATGCGCCGCCAGCAGGCGTTGCAACCAGGTGGTGCCGCTGCGCGGACAACCCGCGATGAACAGCAAGTTTTCGCCGTTCAGGCGGGTGTGATTTTGGTTCGATTCAGACATGGCCACCGGTTGATTTTAAACATAGCAGCCGCCGGAAAAAATACCAACGCTGATCGCCCGGCCGGATTCGTGATTGAATGGCGGCGTGGCATGTGAAATTCTCCGCTTTCGACATGAGCGGAAGTGACCCAAAAAAACTGGTGCTGGGGCTGGTTTCCAATATGACATTGGAAAAGGCGCAGCCGTTTTTTCTGTCGCTGGAAAAATCCGGGTACCGGGGAGAGATCTGCATGGCGGTCAGCGGGCTGGATGCGGCGACCCAGGCCTTTCTCCGCGCCCGCCGGGTGCAACTGATTCCCTATGAACGCGAGCGACTGAAGCCGAGGTGGACGCGGGCGCTCCGCTGGCTGGCGGCGATCATGCCGCCGGGGCAGCGGCGGATCATGGAAAGCCGGCTGGCCCCGGCTTACATCCATCCGCATTGTTCACGCTATTTTTTCTACCAGTCCTATATCGAGTCCTGCAGCGCGGCTTACAGCCATGTTTTTTTGACGGATGTGCGAGACATGATTTTCCAGGCGGACCCGTTTGCATTTGAGGTGCCGGACGGCCTGAGCGTTTTTCTGGCCGACCGCAGCAAGACGATCGGCACCTGCGACTTCAACACCAGTTCCATGCGGCGCGGTTTCGGGGAACGGGCGTTGCAAGCATGGCGCGACAAACCCATCGCTTGCGCCGGTACCACGCTCGGAACAACCGAAGCGATCCGCGATTATCTTGAGAAAGTGACGCGGCTTCTTTGCGGTACCAAGCAACGGGAAAGCATCGATCAAGGCGTACACAATTATTCGATCCACCAATACCCGCCCGCGAAACTGAACGTGTTCGAGAATTTTTCCGGCCCGGTCCTGACCATGGCCCACATTCCGCCCGCGCGCATCCAGCTTGACGGCCAAAACCGGCTGCTGAATACCGATGGCAGCGTCATCAATACTTTGCACCAATACGACCGGCACACCCACGTCATGGACAAACTGCTGAAGGCCGTGACTTGAGCCCGCCGGCGCCAAACCCAACAACCACTCCCAGAATCAAACAGGTGAATACCGACAACGATAACTACGCATCCCCGGCGATGAGGAAGAAAAAACTGTTCATCGCCCTGCGTTGCGGCCGGCTGGCCAACCGGATGGTTCTGTTCGCCAATATCATCGCCTTTGCCGAGGAGCACGGCTGCCGGCTGGTCAATTTCACCTTTCACAGTTACGCGGATCTTTTCACGGCCACGCGCGAGGATTTTTACTGCCAGTTTCCGCCGGCCCGCCGCCGCAGCTTTTGGGATCTGTTTCCGCCGCTGGGGCGTCTGTTGCGGAAGTTACGGTTACCGTATCAACTGGTCCGCTATGCCAGCCGTTTCAACGAACGCTTTGGGCTGTCCGGCAAGCGTGTCATCACCGTGCGCGAATTTCCCGGGCAGGAGATCACCCGGCTCGAGGATCCGGCGCTGGTGGCGCGCGTCACGGAAGCGCGGAAGGTGTTTTTTTACGGCTGGAGTTTTCGCTCGCCGGAACTGGTGAAGCGGCATGCGGAAAAGATTCGCGCGTATTTTCAGCCGGTCGAAGACATCGCCGCCGCGAGCCGCGAAGCCGTCGCACGATTGCGAGCGCAGGCGGAGATTGTCGTGGGTGTCCACATCCGTCATGGTGACTATCGCACTTGGAAGAACGGGCAATATTGTTATCCGGTGGAACAGTATGTGATTTGGATGCGCGCGCTGGCGGCGCAGTTCCCGGGAAAGCGCGTGGCTTTTCTGGTGGCGAGCGATGAACCGCGGACGTTGGAAGAGTTCCCGGGATTGGTCGCCGGCTTTTGCCCCGGTTCACCGGTGGCGGATATTTATTCACTGGCCGGCTGCGATTATATCATCGGGCCACCGAGCACCTATTCGCAATGGTCCTCGTTCTACGGCAATACGCCGCTACGGCAACTGCCCAGCCGGGATGCCGCGATCGCGCTGGAAACCTTTGCCGTGTCTTTCCTCGGGGAAATTCCCTGAAGGCCAGGCGGTCATTTAATGACGCGGTAGTTTTTGTGCACGCCGACGCTGATGCCGGTCAGGCTTTTGAAAAGCATGGCGACATCCTCCCAAAAATAATTTCGCCGGTAGCTGCGCGGCAGCCGGATCAGCGGGCTGCGCGGAGCATAGGCCCAGGTGGAGGCCGCCACAATCTCGCGCATGAGGGCAGGGTGCGTGCCTTTGAACGGCTTCACTTTCTGATCTTCATCGTAAAAATCCCGGGGGCGCTGTTTGATCACCTGCGCCACGGTATCGTCATTGCGATACAGCTTCAGGAAATTTTCTTTTTTAATGCGGGCCTGCTCCGGCGACAAGGCGTGGCCGTAGTGGAAATATTTTCCGCCCGTGGGTTTCACCCGCAGTTTTTCATTGGCAGCGGTGCGGAATCCCTGGGCATCGCCGACGGAGTGGATGTCGGAATCGCGGCGCACGATGCGCACCTCGCTCTGATACCAGCCAAAGGAATAGGCATACGTCCAGTAGCTGCCATAAAAATGCGTGTAATCCACGAGCAGGCCTTGGACGGCGGCATGGTTCAATTCGCGTTCCATGGCGGCGCGCAAGACCGGCAGGGAATCTTCATGCAACACTTCATCGCCCTGGATATAGACGCACCAATCGCCGGTGCATTCGCGCAGGGCCAGATTGGTGTGATGGGACATCGCGAGCCCGCGGGTGCGCAGGGATTCATCCCATTCAGATTCGACGATGCGGATTTTCGGATCGCCGATGGCCCGCACGGCGGCAAGCGTGTCATCGGTGGAGCGGGGAACATTCACGATGACCTCGTCGCACAAGGGCAGAAGGGAGCGGATGGCCGGGATAAAAGGATATCCCAAAGTAACGCCATTGCGGATAAAAGTGAACCCACTGATCTTCATGATTTCATTGCTCGCATACCCGGACTGTCATCGGAAAAGGCGGTAAATATACTTTTTTCGCAACCGTTGCCACCAGAATCTGACTTTCAAATACCATAACGGCCTGGATTTGCGCCGGCGATCCAGTTCGCTGGGAAACAGGCCGTTCATGCTGCCTTGTTCGACCAGGGTCGGGTCGCTCCAGTAGATCGGAGTTTTCTGCTGCCCATCAATGAAGGTGCACAGATGGTCCGGCGGCAAATGTATCCGGTTATGATCCAGCCAGCCGAGCCGGCGGCGGGCGGTTTCGGCGCCGATCAAATAGGCATCGGTCGCCCGGACCTCGCCCGACAGGTACAGGTGTTTACCGGGCACCAGCGTTTTGCGCGGGACGTACATGTTGTTCGCGCAGCCGATCTGGATGGTATAGGGAGGGGCAAGCTGTTGGGCTTCTTCAACGATTTCACCCAGTTCCTCGATGAAATTTTCCGCGACGACGACGTCATCTTCCAAAATCAACACGAGGCGCTGGTTTCTCTCCGCGATCCGGCGCCACGCTTCAAAGTGTTTCAACGTGCAGGAATTTTCACCGTCCGAATGGCTGTTTGCCGGGGATAGAAACCGGTTTTTGGTCGCCGCATCCAGCATGTCCGCATCGTAGGGCGCGATGATTTCGTAAGGAATTTCCAAACGGCCCAACAGCCGTTTCATGTGCGCGGCCCGGTCCGCAAATTTTCGTGCATGAATGACATAAACGGCCTCGATGGCGCCGGTCTTGAATGGATTCATGTTTGGTCTGACCGGTCATCCCCGGGCATAATCGGCGTAATTGCGCTGGTAGGACCAACGGTTGCGCAGCAGCCAGAACCGGTGTTTCATCCGCTCCGCCCAGCCGAAATCGGCGTCGTACAACAACTGTTGCCGACGGGCGGCCGGAACGTTCAATTCTTCCAGCCAGGAAACGAGCAACCCGAAGAGTTCTTCCGCCACCGGCCGATTTTGGCCGATGACATCGCGGATTTGGGTCGGGTCGGTGGGGCGATGAAACAGTTCCGCGCCCGCCAAGCCTTGGGCGGGCGAATAGATCAGAAACCATTCATCCGTGATCACCGTCAGACAAGCCACCACGCCCCGGTGCGGGTGACAACCACCGACGGCAAATTTTTGCGTACCCGGCCGGCCGGCCAGGCGCGGGACGAGCGAGTTTCCCTGGGCCCAACCAACTTTGGGGATGCCGGCCAAATCTAACGCGGTGGCAAATAAATCCGGCGGCTGACACAAGCCAGTTTGGGTCGTTCCCGCGCCTTCGCCCCGGGGATGGCGCACGAGAAGGGGAATATGCCCCAGTTCCTCGTAAATAGTCGTGGGGCGGGCGAGCTGGTTTTTCAACGGTTTGCCCAGCATGCCATGTTCACCAAAATAATAGCCGTGATCAGAGCAGAACATCACGGCGGTATCTTCCAGCAGCCCGTTTTTGCGAAGATGCGCCAGCAATTGCCCGATCCAGAAGTCAGTCTGGCTCACCTCGGATTTATAGAGACTCCGCATGTTCTCCAAGTCGGCGGCGGAGTAGCGGCCGGCCTTGCCGGAGCAGGGCCAGAAAATTTTTTCGCCGGCAGGATTCCACGGATACTGGCTCAAATAGCGATCAGGAGCATCCCATGGCTCATGCGGATCAAAGGTGTCCAGCCAAAGAAAAAATTTTCCCGGCGGCCGGTCCAGCCAGCGCATGGCTTCCTGGAAAACGGTTTCCGTGGGGTTGGTGTTATGCTGCCGGTACCAATAGGCGTTCCGGCGGTAACGCTCCAGCCGGTTGGTTTTTGGCTCCAGTTTTTCCGCCCCACAGGGCAGGTCGATCATCGGAGTTGACGGCGGTTGAAAATGATCATGAAGCTGTCCCGGCACGTTTTTTACGACGTCAAACCCGCGGCCGAAACCGAAACCATCCTGCATCATGTGCAGATTGTCGGTGAACAGGGCGGTGGCAAAACCGTGATGCTTGAACACTTCCGCGAGGACCGGAAACTGAAAGGGCAGCGCCCCCCAATCCATCAAAGGGAACGTATAGCGACCTGAGAAAACTTCGATGCGGTTGACCAGGGTGGGGAAGGAGCACAGCCAGAAATCCGAGAAACACGCGCTTTCACGTGCCAATTGGTCGAGGTTGGGCGTCACGACCTGCTGCCGGTTCACAAAACCGAGATGGTCGTAGCGGAACGTATCGGAACAGAGGATGATGACGTTCATGTATCTTTAACTTCGCGCATCTGGTGCGATGTTTCAAATTCAAGCGGTGTTTTAATCCCCGCCGTACCATCCCTCCCACCGCTTTTACCGAGTTGTCTCCTGCCGTTTGCGACAAAGGAGGGATTGATAAAAAACGACATACGTCTTCCGAAGTCTGCGAACGTCATGCACCGGGTTCAAGATAATTTTCCGGTGATATTTTCCCTGGCAGCACCACTGCCGCGAAAACAAAACTTTTGTTTTCCCCGGCATCAGCCAAGAATGGGGGAACGCATGATCGATTTTTTGCGAAAATTATGGCAGTTCGTCCGCCCGTATCGGGCGCGTTTCTTTTTGGGCCTGGTGTGTGGCGCTTTTTTCGGCATCACGAACGGCCTGTTGATCGGCTCGATCAAAATTGTTTTTCAACTGGTGTTCAATGGCGAGCTGACCCTGCATACCCAGTTGGAGAATGCACCCTCATGGATCCATCCGCTCTCGCACTGGCTGGCCGGTTTCATCCCCAATATCCCGGCCCCGCCGCCGACTGACCGGGTCCGCTGGTTGCTGATCGTTGCCATCATTCCGGGGATCATGATTTTCCGGAACACGATGTCCTACCTGAGCATCTATCTGACCAACTGGGCGGCCATGCACGCCGTGGCGGACATCCGGTCCAAACTTTTCAGCCATCTGCAAAATCTTTCCCTCGGTTTTTTCAACAAGACCAGCACGGGCGATCTCATCGCCCGCATCACCAGCGATACGCAGGCGCTTAGTTCCATCATCAGCAATTCGCTGGCGGCCGCGGTGACGGCGCCCCTGACCATCCTGGCGATTGTCGCCTATCAAATGACGGTCCAGCCCACGTTGACCCTGGTTTCGGTCATCGTATTCCCGGTGTGCCTGATTCCGATCATTTTCTACGGACGCAAGGTCCGCAAATCCTCCCGCGCGGTGCAGGGGCATAACGCCGAACTGACCAACCTGATGCACGAATCGTTCACCGGCAACCGGGTCATCAAGGCCTACAATCTTGAATCCACGGTGACCGAACAATTTCAGGCGACCACCCGGAAATCCGTCGGGCAGACGATGCGGGTCATCCGCTCCAATGAAATTCCCGGCCAGCTCACGGAACTTCTTTCCGCGCTCGGCATAGCTTTGGTGTTCCTCTATGTCGTCAGTCTGCCGAAAGCCCAGAGACCGGGGCCGGATGATTTCTTACCCTTCATTCTTGGGATTGTGGTGATCTATCCAGCGGTGAAGCAACTCACCCGGTTGCACAACCAGATGCACCAGGCGCGCGCCGCCAGTGAACGGGTATTCGAACTGCTGGCCACCGAAAATTCCGTGCCTGAACCGGCGGCGCCCAAGATGCTTCATGCCGACAAGGCGGATATCGTCATCGAGAACCTCGATTTTCATTATGGTGACAAGCCAGTTTTGCAGCAGGTCAATCTCAACGTCAAAGCCGGCCAACTGGTCGCGCTGGTCGGTGCGAGCGGATCGGGCAAGACCACACTCGCCAACCTGCTGTTGCGTTTCTATGACCCGAACCGGGGCTCGATCAAGATCGGGGGGGTGGATCTGCGCGAGGTGACGACGCGTGACCTGCGAAATCAAATCGCGGTGGTGGCGCAGGAAAACATCCTGTTCAACGACACCATCCGGCGGAATATTGAATTGGGCCGGCTTGGGGCGACGAAGGAAGAAATCGAAGCCGCCGCCAAACACGCGCACGCCACGGAATTCATCATCAACAAAAAGAAGGGTTTCGAGTGTGTCGTTGGCGAAAAGGGAGTCATCCTTTCCGGAGGCCAGCGGCAGCGCCTCGCCATCGCCCGGGCAGTCCTGAAAAACGCGCCGATCCTGATCCTGGATGAAGCCACCAGCGCGCTGGATACGGAATCCGAGCGCGCAGTGCAGACCGCGCTGGATGAATTGATGGTGGGACGTACCACCATCTGCATCGCCCACCGGCTTTCCACCATTCTTCATGCGGATGTGATCGTGGTGATGGATCAGGGCCGGATCGTTGAAAAGGGCCGGCACGAAGAACTGGTGAAGCTCGGCGGCGTCTATCAAAAGTTGTACGACCTCCAGTTCAAATCCAAAAGCGCCTGAAGGTGTGACGGAATGTTAATATCAGTTCCTTGCCCGCTCCGGCAAGGGGAGGTAAATTGTTTGGATGTCGCACGCTGATTTTGTCCACCTGCACCTGCACACCGAGTATTCGCTGCTCGATGGCGCGTGCCGTCTGGATAAATTGATGGACCGGGCGCACGAGTTAAAATTTGCGGCGCTGGCGATCACGGACCACGGGGCGATGCACGGGGCGATTGAATTTTATCAGATGGCCCGGGCGAAGGGCATCAAACCCATCATCGGTTGTGAGGTCTATGTCGCCCCCGGTTCGCGGCTGACCAAAAAACAGGGCAGCAGCACCCGCGACCTTTATCATCACTTGGGTCTGCTGGCCAAAGACGAGACCGGCTATAAAAATCTGGTGAAGCTGGTCACGGATGCGCACATCGACGGCTATTACTACAAGCCGCGCATCGACAAGGAAATTTTTGCGAAGCACAGCCAGGGACTGATCGCGCTGTCCGGCTGCCTGGCGAGCGAACTCTCCGATCTGATCATGAAAGACCAGACCGCGAAGGCGAAGGACACGGTGGATTTTTTCAAGCAGACGCTCGGGGCGGAAAATTATTTTCTCGAGCTGCAAAATCACGGCATCCCCGAACAGGCCAAGGTCAACCGGCAACTGATCCAGTTCGCGAAAGAATTTAATCTCCAACTCGTCGCGACGAACGATGTCCATTACATCGAGAAAAGCCACTCGCACGCGCACGATTGCCTCGTGTGCATCGGCACGCAGGATCTGTTGAGCAATCCCAAGCGCATGGGGGCGGGTTATGTGCCGGAACAATTTTATCTGCGGAGCGCGGAAGAGATGAAGGCGCGGTTTGCCGAGGTGCCGGAGGCGGTGTTGAACACCCGCACCGTCGCCGACATGTGCAACCTTGAGATCCAGTTTCCGAAGGCGGGGGATACGCGGTATTATCCGGTGTTCCAGCCGCCGGAACATTTTACGCGGGAAGGTTACTTGCGGACGCTGCTGGCCGAGGGCATGTTCCGCCGCTATACCATTCATGCGAAGGTCGAGGGCAAGGAATTCATCGTTTCAGGAGTCGATGATCCGAAGTTGTTGCCGGCTTTTCAACGGAATCCCACCCTTGAGGTAAATGACGCCTCGGTGGCCGCCGCCCTCAAGGCAGTGATCGACCGCTTGCAGGTGGAGTTGGGCGTCATCGAGAAGCAAGGGTACATCTCCTACTTCCTCATCGTGGGCGATTTCATCCGTCACGGACGTGAGCGCGGCATTTCTTGCGTGGCGCGCGGTAGCGCGGCCGGTTCGCTGGTGACTTATCTGCTGGAGATCGCGAACGTCGATCCGATCCGGTACGAACTGCTGTTCGAACGGTTCCTGAATCCCGAACGCGTGAGCCCGCCGGATATCGACATCGATTTCGCCGACGACCGCCGGGCGGACGTCATCGCGTACGTGCGCGAAAAATATGGACGCGACGCCGTGGCGCAGATCATCACGTTCGGCACGATGGGCGCAAAATCGGTCGTGCGCGATGTTGGCCGCGTGATGGGGCTGCCCTACGGTGACGGCGACCGGCTGGCGAAACTGGTGCCGGCGGAATTAAAGATGACGCTGGAAAAAGCGCTCAAGCAGGTGCCGGAACTGAAGCAGGCTTACGAGACGGAAGATGTCACGCGCGAGCTAATTGACACGGCGTTTGTGCTCGAAGATCTGGCGCGCAATTCCAGCGTGCACGCGGCGGGCGTGGTCATCGGGCCGGAGCCGCTGGTGAACCTGTTGCCGCTGAAGCTGGACGAAAGCGGCACGCTGGTGACGCAATACGCGATGGGTCCGGTGGGCGACCTGGGCCTGTTGAAGATGGATTTTCTCGGGTTGAAAACGCTGACGGTCATCCGCAACACCTGCGAGATGGTCAACCGCACGCAGGGCATCAAGATCGATATCGACCGTTTGCCACTGGACGACAAGAAGACTTACGACCTCCTGAACCGCGCGGAAACGCTGGGTGTGTTCCAGTTGGAATCTGGCGGCATGCGCGACTTGTGCAAAAAATTTCAAATCAGTTCGGTTGAGCACATCACGGCGCTCGTGGCGTTGTATCGTCCGGGCCCGATGGATCTTATCCCTGATTTCATCAAGCGCCGGCATGGTGAAATCAAGGTGGAGTACGAGCATCCGTTGTTGGAGCAGATCTCCAAGGAGACCTACGGCATCTTGATCTATCAGGAGCAGGTGATGCAGGCCACGCAGTTGCTGGCCGGTTACACGCTCGGCGGCGCGGATTTGCTGCGGCGTGCGATGGGCAAGAAAAAGGTCGAGGAAATGCAGAAGCAGCGCGAGACCTTCGTCAAGGGCTGCCACGAGAAGAACAACATTCCCAAGACCAAGGCGAACCAGATTTTCGACTTGCTCGAAAAATTTGCCGGTTACGGTTTCAACAAGTCGCATGCCGCGGCGTATGCGATCGTCGCGTACCAGACGGCGTATCTGAAGGCGAATTATCCGGTGGAGTTTTACTGCGCCATGATGACGAACGACATGTCGAACACCGACAAGTTGAGCGAATACATCGCGGAGGCGCGCGAGGTCGGCACCGAAGTGCTGGGGCCGGATGTGAATGAGAGCAGCGTGCATTTTGCGCCCGCACAGGAGGGAAAGGCCATCCGTTTCGGCATGGTGGCGATCAAGGGAGTGGGCGAGGCGGCGGTGGAAGCGATCCTGAAAGGACGCGAAGAGCATGGCGAATTCAAAACGCTGGCCGAATTGTGCGAGCGTGTGGATGGCCGGGCGCTGGGGCGAAAAACGCTTGAGGCACTGATCAAAGCGGGTGCGTGCGATACGTTTAAACAGACGCGCGCCACGTTGACGGCGCAGATCGAACGCACCCTGTCGCGCGCGGCGAGCATTTTATCGGACAAGCAAAAAGGACAGAGTTCGCTGTTCGGGGCCATGGAAGAAAAGGCGCCGCCGATGCCGGAAGCCATCAGCAACCTGGCGGAATGGCCGCAGCACGAACTGCTGGCGCACGAAAAGGAACTGCTGGGGTTTTACGTGAGCGGTCATCCGCTGACGCCGCTGGCGCCGTTGTTGAACCGGTTTTCACTGCACAACACATCGCAACTGGCGGCCTTGCCCAACCGGAGTTTGACGCGCATCGGCGGGATGATTTCCGCCGTGAGCCATGGTGTTTCCAAAAAATCGGGGAAACCTTATTCCATGGTGACGCTGGAAGATTTGGACGGCTCGGTGCAACTGCTGGTGATGAACGATTACGACAAGTTCCGTCCGCTGCTGGAACCGAACAAGGCGCTGCTGGTCATCGGTGAAATCAGCACGGGCGAGGACAAGCCGAAGATTTTCCCGCAGGACATCATGCCGCTGGAAGACGCGCCCAAGAAATACACGCGGCAGATACATCTGCGTCTGCCGATGGCGCATCTGCAGCCGGAAGATCTCTCGAAAGTCTCCGAACTGGTGGCAGCGCATCCCGGCAAGTGTCCGTTGTACTTTTGCTTCCTGCGTCCGGAAGGGGGATCGATTTTTGTGGAGGCGCACGAACGCTTTGCTGTCATGCCTTCGATGGAACTGGAGCACGCCGCCAACCGGCAGTTTGGCGACAAGACTTTTTGGGCGGTGGTGGACAAGGCGCTGCCGGAAAAAGCGAAGCGCAGCTGGGAGAAGAAGGGGGCCGGAAGCAGTAATGACGAATAACGAATGACGAATGAAAAATCGTCGTGATTTTTTTAAATCCGCCGCCATGATCGGTGCGCTGGGTGCCAGTGGTTTGCCGCTGGGCGCTGTTGATAGCAAGACCGAGCTTTCTGCGTCCGGTGATGACCGCAGCTACTGGGTTTCCGCCCTGGAAAAAATCGCGCGCCCGGTTTTGGAAAATCTGGCGCGGCGGGAATTGAGATTGAAGATGCCGGTGGAAGAGCAGGCCGGGGCGAAGCGCAAAAACTTCACGCATCTGGAGGCTTTTGGGCGGCTGCTGTGCGGCATCAGTCCCTGGCTGGCATTGGAGAATGTGGCCGGTGGTGAGGGGAAATTGCAGACGGAATTTATCAAGCTGGCGCAGGTGGCCGTGGATGCGGCAACGGATCCAAAGTCGCCTGATTTTTTAAATTTTTCCGAGGGTTCGCAGGCGATAGTGGACACGGCGTTTCTGGCGCAGGGGATGTTACGGGCGCCGAAGGTTTTATGGGAAACGCTGGAGCCACGCGTCAAGGCGCAGGTGATCGCCGCGTTGAAATCTTCCCGCAATATCAAAACGCCCGAGCATAATAATTGGGTGATGTTTGCCGCCACGGTGGAAGCGGCGCTGCTGCAGTTTGGCGAGACGCCGCGCGCCGACCGCCTTGAGGAATGTGTCCACAAGATGTTGGGCTGGTATGTCGGGGACGGGGCTTACGGCGATGGTGAGTTTTTCCATTTCGACTACTACAACAGTTTCGTGATCCATCCGATGCTGCTGGATGTGCTGGCGGTCTTAAAAAAACGGGACGCTCAATTTGCGGCGGCGCAGGCGACGGAATTGAAACGGGCCAAGCGGTTTGCCGAGGTCCAGGAACGTTTGATTGCGCCGGATGGAACGTTTCCGTCCATCGGACGTTCGACGACATACCGGTTTGGGGCGTTTCAAACGCTGGCGCAGGTAGCTTTGTTGCATGAGCTGCCGGAAAAAATAAAACCGGCGCAGGTTCGTCCGGCTTTGACGGCGGTCATCCGCAAGATGATCGAAGCGCCGGGGACTTTTGATGCGAATGGCTGGTTGCAGATCGGTTTCTGCGGGCATCAGCCCGCGCTCGGGGAAAATTACATCTCCACGGGCAGTTTGTATCTGTGCACGGCGGGCTTGCTGCCTTTAGGGTTGCCGGCGACAGATGAATTTTGGAGCGCGCCGGCGGCGCGGTGGACGTCGCAGAAACTGTGGGCAGGGGAGAATCTGACGGCGGATCATGCCATCAGTGATTTGCGGACGTGAGAGTTGCCGGCACTAAAGCTGTGGCTTTATTTCAAAAACATTCAACATTTAACGCTCAACACCCAACATCGAAGTAGGACATGGATGAAGTGCCCTTGATGATTCAAGTTTGAGCGTTGGGCGTTGAATGTTTTATAAAAACTTACTTCACGGCGGCCCAGACGCGGTGGACGTCGTCGTGTTCGTCGAGTTCGTGCAGGAAATCGCCGACTTCGCTTTGCTGGGTTTCGTTAAGGTCGGGAAACTGTTTGGGGACGTAGCCGATTTCGCTGGTCACCACGGTCCAGCCGTTGGTGGAGAGCCATTTGGAAACTTCCGCGACGGCGGTGCGCTCACAGAGGAACTTGGCACCGGCGACGCCTTCGGGGATGTCATCGTTCTGCTGGTGCGTGAGTGTTTCCACTTCGTTCGCCCCGGCTTCGATCGCGGCGCCTTCGCGGTCCAGATTCGCATCCGGATGATGGGCTTCGACGATGCCGACATGGTCGAAGAGAAATTTATTGCTGCCGCTGGTGGCCAACTGGCCCTTCTTGAAGAGCACGCGGATCTCGGGGGCGGTGCGGTTCACGTTGTCGGTATAGACTTCGACGATGAGCGGGACGTTGTGCGGGGCGCGGCCTTCGTACACGACGTGCTCCATGACCATTTTTTCGTCACCGATGCCAGCACCCTTGTTGATGGCGCGCTGGATGGCGTCCTTGGTGACGCTTTCCTTCTTGGCTTTTTCCACGGCGGTGAACAGGCGGGCGTTCATCGTCGGATCGGCGCCGCCCATCTTGGCGGCCACGGAAATTTCGCGCGTGAGTTTGCCGGTCGTCCGGCCTTTTTTAAGGCCGGCAACCAGTCGTTTAGCATGAAGCCATTGGCGTCCCATAGCGCAACTATATCAAATCTGGGGGGCGGATTTCAATTTCGCTTTTTATCAACCTTGCATCCAAAGACGAATGGAGGCCGGCGCGGTTACCTGAATGCGGATACGGTGATTGCAGGCCACGCGCTGCGGCTGGTCCCTGTCTCCCCAACACAGCCGCCGCCCATTGACGCGCCGGGTTCAATGGCGATCACCAGTCTTTGACCGGGCGGGAGGGGTTGCGCGGCTTGTCCGTCGGTTTCAATTGCAGCAACTGTTCGTTGTCCTTTTGAGCATCCATCAAATTTTTCGCCTCTTCGGGCGTCATCTCGCCGGCTTTGACCGGTTGGGCGGCTTCCTGTTTGTCCTTGGCCTCGGCGTCTTTGTCTTTGTCCTTATCCGGTTGCGGTTTCTGCTGGTCTTGCTGCTTCTGCTGATCGTCTTTCTTTTGATCGGACTGGTCTTTTTTCTGGTCCGCCTGGTCCTTCTTCTGCTCGTCCTGTTTTTGCTGGTCTTGCTTTTGTTGATCCTGGGACTTTTGCTGGTCCTGCTGTTTCTGCTGGTCAGACTTGCTCTGTTGGTTTTGCTGTTGCTGATTTTGTTGATTCTGCTGCTGTTGCTGCTGTTGCTGTTGTTGTTGTTGCTGCTGCTGGTTCAGCAAGGCCTCCAGTTTTTTCAACTTGTCATCATCGGGGTATAATTTAAGCCCTTGCTCCACGACTTCCTTAGCCTGGGGAATGCTGTTGGAGATATAGAAACGCGCGCCGCTGTGGAAAAAATCATCGGCGGGCGCCACTTGGGCGCCAGCTCTTTGCCACAGCAACAGCAGGAGGCAATTAAGGCTGATGAGGAGTCGCAATCGCATCGATGTCCTTCAATTTTTTGGTGTAGTCCTCAAACTGCTTGGCGATGACCGGATTTTTGGTCAGCGGTTCCATGATCTCCACGGCGCGGTGATAATTCCGCTGGCGAACCGCGGAATCGGCATTGCTCTTGGCGTTGCGGATCGCTTCTTTGAACAGCTTGATCTGTTCGACCATGTTTTTGGCGAAAGCCAGGTTGAAGGCCGCGTCCGCGTCGTTTTTGTCCAAGTCCACCGCACGTTCGTAGATTTTTGCAGCGACGGCAACGCCCTGTTCGAGGCCGTCCAAATCTTTCGCCTGTTGGGCGAGTTGAAACTGCGTGTTGCCCAAGTTGTAAAACGCGCGTTGCTGGAGTTTCAGGTCTTCCGAGAGCGTGACTTTTTCGAACAGCTTTTGCGCGGCGTCAAAATTGGTGGCGCGATAGGCGGCATCGGCGGCGTTGAACACCAGCCGCAGGTCGTTCGTTTGCACGAGTGCGAGCCGGGTGAACTCGTCGAGCGCGTTCGTGTAATGGCCGGTGTTGTAATCATGCATGGCGCTGGCGGGAGAGGCCTGGCTGTTGGCACCGGAGAGCACCAAGACCAATCCGATCGCCGCGCCGCGCGCGGCGGTTTGGCGAACGCGTTCCGGCAGGAAGAATTCTGCCAGCAACAACAAGATGGCCACAATCAACGGCCACTTGAATTGCTCATGATAAGTCTTGATCAATTTTTCCACGCCTTCGGACTTAGGCATGGGAGCGAGGCCGCGTTCGTAGAGGGTCGCGATGGTGTTGCCGCCGCGCAAGGGCAGGTAAAATCCGCCGGTGGCGGTGGCGATCTGCTGGAGCAATTGTTCGTTCAGCTTGGTTTTGAGGACCTGGCCTTTCTCATCGCGGATGTAATCGCTGCTGCCGTCGGCCGTGGGAATGGTCACCAACGTGCCTTCAGTGGAACCGATGCCGATGGTGAAGATTTTCAATCCGGCCTTGGCGGCTTTTTCCGCCGCTTCGAGGGCACCTTCATCGTTATCCTCGCCATCGGTGAAGAGCACCAGCGCCTTGTAATGGCTCTTTTCCTTGAAAGCGTCGAGGGCGGTGTTGATGGCGGCGGCCAGGGCGGTGCCGCCTTGGGGAATGCTGTTCACGTCCAGCGCCTGCACGCTTTGCTGGAAGGCGGCGTCATCGATGGTGAGCGGGCAGGAGAGAAAGGCGTCGCCGGCGAAGGCGACCAGGCCGAGGCGGTCGGCCTTGGAGGTCTGCATCAGTTCCAGCGCGGCGAGTTTGGCGCGTTGGAGGCGGTTCGGCGTGATGTCCGTGGCGAGCATGGATTTTGAGGTGTCCACGGCGACAACAACATCCAAGCCGCGCTGTTCCACTTCCTGCAGATCGAAACCCCATTGCCAGCGGGCCATGGTGACGATCAGGAGGGCCACCGCGGCGATCACCAAAATGTAGCGCAATTTCCGGCGGCCCGGCGAAATGCCGACGGTGAGGGAGGCGAGCAGGCGCGCATCGACGAATTGCGTCAAGAGCTTTTGCTTCACGCGTTCGCCCCACCAAAAAAACACGGCCAGCACCGGCGGGACCACCAGCAACAACCAAAGGATCGGTAAATATTCAAACCTCATGGCAACCTCCGGAATGCGGTTTGGGCGAGAACAAGTTCGAGCAACAACACCGCCAAGCCGGCGGCCACGAACCACGGGAACAGCTCCTGGAACTGGGTGTATTTTCTGACGCTGGCATCGGTCTTCTCCAGTTTATCGATTTCGGCGTAGATCTGCTGGAAGCGTTCGGCATTGTCGGCGCGGTAATATTTTCCGCCGGTCGTGTCCGCGATTTTTTTCAAGGTGTCTTCGTCCACGTCGACGGGCACCATCTGGTAGCCTTTGCGCCCGAACATGTCATGCGTCGGCATCGGTGCTTCGCCGCGCATGCCGATGCCGACGGTGTAGACTTTGACCTTCAAGGAGGCCGCAGCTTGCGCCGCCAACAAGGGGTCGAGTTTGCCGGAATTGTTCTGGCCGTCCGTCATCAGGATCACGATTTTGCTTTTGGCTTTCAGATCGCGCAGGCGGTTGATCGCCGTGCCGAGGCCGTCGCCGATGGCGGTGGCGTTTTCATTGATGGCGCCGATCTCGAGCCGGTCGAGGTTTTCCTGCAGATAATCATGATCCAACGTGAGCGGCGTGGCGATGAAGGCCTGCGCGGCGAACAGCACCAACCCGATGCGGTCATCCGGGCGTTTGTCGATGAAGCCCTTCAAAACGGAGCGGGCCATGTTGAAACGGTTCACGCGCTCGCCCTTCACCACAAAATCTTCCGAGATCATGCTGCCGGACATGTCGAGCGCGGCGACGATGTCCACGCCGCTGGCTTTCACCTCGGTCGTGCTTTTCACATGGCGCGGCTGGGTGAGCGCCACGATGAACAGCGCCAGCGCGAGCCAGCGGAGCCAGCCCAGAAAACCGCCGGCACGGGAACGGCTGATGTTCTGCATCGCCCGCACCAGTTGCACGGAGGAATAGACGAAGGCCGGCGGGGTGCCGCGCTTGCCCTTCAGCCAGGCCAGCACGGGCAGCAGCAGGAGCAGCAAAAACAGCCATTTATGCGCAAAGGTCATGATGCAGTTTCACCTTTGGTTTTGTCCGCCGGATTTTTGATTTCGGGCGGTTCGGTTTCTTCCACCAGCCGGAGGGCGGAGGAGTGAAGCCCGCGCAATTCGGTTTCACCCGGTTCGTATTTGGCGAATTTCACGAGGTCGCAACTGGCGAGGAAGTTGGCGAGACTTTCTTTCTGTTCGGGCAGCAGGAGCTTGGTGCCGCTGAGTTCGCGCAAAAATTCCTCGGTGGTCCGCTCGGGGGCGTGGAAATCGAAGCGTTCTTCCAAATAAAAACGCGCCGTGTCCGAGACGATGATGCAAAACGTTTTGGGCTGGGCCAGGTAGGCGAGGGCGTCGGATAATTTTCGTTTCGCGCGGATGTGGGCGGGTA
>DASZCA010000320.1:0-10832 GCA_035943555.1 Verrucomicrobiia bacterium | reverse complement strand
GCTCTAAAAATCAAACCAGCGGAACAACGGTTTCTTTAAGTATTTAATAAGCTTTGCCGTCTTTTTTAAGGTCTTTTGCGCGGCGCATATTTCTCAGGATTCAAAACCTGAAATCCCGCCGGCTTTCCACCCGCCTGACCGTCAATCCCGATATAAGTGACTGGGGGCAACACCTGATGGTGAGTCCCCGGGCAACCGGCATAGTTGAACGCGTCATGCCGCACCACACCACGCGCCGGCGAAAAGCGCCCTTATCCGCCCATCAAAAGCAGATCCGCTTTTTTACGCGGGCCGCAGTGGTTCTCTGCACATGGGTGACGTTGGCGGTTTTGTGGCTGTTGAACCGGCCCGGATATCTCACCCGCTGAACCGCCCGGCACAGGAGCTTGGCGGCAAAAGTCTTCATGCCGCGGCTCCGGTTTGGAGACCGACGGTTGAAAATCAGATTTCTCAATCATCGCATGAAGATTTGAGCGCCTGGCAAACCTGGTCCTTAAACACAAATACCTGGCCATGCAGAAACAGGCTCCCATAATTGAGACGTTCAGAGATTTCCCGGGAAAGTTCCTCCACCGTATTGCACGAGAGGATCAAATAAATGGGAGTGCCGTTAAAGGTGTTTGATGCTTCCTCAACTTCCTTCGCGATTGGTTTTGCCATGATGTGTTGACAATATATTTTCCCCGAAGTGATGCCTATCAGGTGTTTACCCCATCTTCGGCTGGCCGCTCGGAATGGTTGCTTCCGCCAGCCGGCATTTGCGCAATATCTACAGGCATGGGGAAAACACCCCATGGCATTATTGGCGGGTCGGAATCATGATGACACCATTATATCAGAACATATTCCAAGACCGGCAGACTTGCCCGGCATCCGTCCGTCGCGTCCGTCCAATTTGCGGCAACGCATCCTCGTGGTGGAGGACGATCCCGCAATCCGTCGGCTCAGTACTCATGGCCTCACCTGTTCCGGTTATCAGGTGGATGCTGCGGAGGATGGGGCCGTCGCCTGGGTGGCGATCCAGCATGAAAACTACGATCTCATCGTCACTGACAATAGCATGCCGAAAATGACCGGGGTAGATTTGCTGCAAGCACTTCACGAGGCCCATCTCAAATTGCCGGTCATCATGGCCACCAGCAGCGTTCCCCAAGACGAATTGAACCGGCACCCGTGGCTGAAGATCGAATCGACGTTGCTCAAGCCTTATAGCTTTGATGAATTATTGGCAAAGGTCAAAGATGTCCTGTATGCGGCCAATCACGGCGCCCAAGAATCCGCCCCGCCGCCCAACTGGCAGGGCCAGCCGTTGCCCCATCGCCTGCAGCTTTGACGAACTGGGAACTCCCCGCCTTTTTACCCCATTGCGCCTGCGAGCTTTCCGGTGGATGTTCATTCATGAAACCCAATTCATTGAAGAAAGTTGCCTTCGCCATCAATGTCGACGCCGGCGGCTTTCTCCGGATAACTCCCAAAATGATCCAGACGCGCGCCGGGGATCTGGCCGAGATCAAAGGCCGTTATGCCTGTGACGTGACGGAAGCTGACCTCACCCAGGCCCGCCGTGAACTGACCGGCGAAGTGGCTTCGCAGGCTTGATGTCAGGGTTATACCCCATGGAGATGTCTTCTGCATCAGGTAACGTTCCGTTGAACCAAAATGACAAATATGAAATTTTTTCTTTTTTTTGCCGGCCTCATCACCTTGCTGACCTCCACCGGCTGCATCGTCGCCGATGACCGGCGCTATCATCACGAACGCTATGAACGTCACGAGGAAGTTCGTCCGGAAGTCATTATCGGTCCGCCCGAAGTCATCGTGCGATAATGGCAACATCTGCTTGGGTTGCCGCCGGCTGAAAATTTCGCCAAGGAGTCTGATAAGGGTTACACCCCATGGTTGCCCCCGCCTTTACCCCCTATTGTCAGAGCATGAGCGAAAATAATTTTTTTCCGGCGGAAACAAATTCCCGCCAGCACATCCTTGTGGTGGATGATGATCCCCACATTCGTCGGCTGAATATCGAGGTGCTGGCCGGCCAGGGCTATGCGGCAACCGCCGCTGCCAACGGGGCCGCCGCCTGGGACGAACTGCAATTGAACCACTACGACCTGCTGATCACCGAAAATGAAATGCCGATGTTGTCGGGTTTGGGACTGATTCGACGGTTGCAAGACGCGCAGCGGGATTTGCCCGTCATCATGCTGACGGGAACTTTACCGCACGAACAGCTGGCCCGGCATCCGGAATTGCAGATCGAGGCCGTGTTGCTTAAACCATGCGCTTTTGATGAATTTTTGAATGCGGTAAAAAATGTTTTGCATGCCAGAGATGCCGGTCAAACGGCGATTGTAATGCCCCGCCCGGAACGTCTGCCCAACGCAGCCAGGCTGCGGGTGGAATGATCGTCCAGCACGGTGAGGTTCCACCGCCCGGGTCCGGGTCTAAAATGCAAAAAGCGGCGCTCATTGAGCGCCGCTTTTTGCACTGACAGGGAAACGTCTTAATGTTTGAGAATGAGCCGCCGGCGCAAAACCGACAGACCTCCCAGCCCCAATCCAAGCAAGGCCAGGGTATTGCCGCCATCCGGAACTCCGGTAACCGGACCGGTTGCTGCGCAAACCGGTGTTGTGATGGAATTGTCGTCCAATGTTACGGCCCCGTTCAAGGCGAGCGCCCGGCCGTCGAGCGTGGCACCGGTGTCCAGCGTGATGGAGGTTGCCGCAAGAATGGTTCCCATAAAATCAGTGTCTGTCCCCAGTGTGGCAGAACTGCCGACCTGCCAGAACACATGGCAGGCCTGCGCCCCGCCGATGAGCACTACTTTGCTGTCGGATGCGGTAATGAACGTGGATCCAGTCTGAAAAATGAATACGGACTGGGGATTTCCCTGTGCATCGAGAGTTAGGGTGCCGGAGAGGAAAAATGAACTGGCGTCATTATAAACGCCGGCGGTGAGGGTTTGCCCCGCAAAATCATAACCCAAGGCGTACGTCATATTGTAAGCACGGCCGGCGGCATCATCATATGCCATGGCCAGATCGGTTTTGGCCTGCGCTGTGACAGCGTTGCCCGCCTGATTTACGCCATTCAAGACCACGTTGCCCAGGCCGGTGATGGCGGGTGTGGGTGAACTCCCGATGTCTCCGGTAATGGTCGTCGACTCCGCCGCGCCGGCGACTGTGATGCCAGAGCCGGCCAGCACCGCATAGTCCGAAGCCGTTCCCAGTCGCACTCCGACCAGGTTGGCCGATACGGATTGAGATGCAAAAACCAACGCCGCGAGGGCCCATGTGGCCGCACTTTGATACGCGCCGTTGCGCGCCGCTGTCGAAAATGAAAATGCTTTCATGTATGCGTTTACTATGTTTTTTTCAAAAATTGATTGCCAGTCAGCACTGTAATGCCACCAGTTTGGGTTTCGCCATGGGGTGAACACCCCATGGAACAAGATTGCCGACCCGGCCCAAACACCCTGTGCCGCTCCACCGGATCGTCCGCCATCATCTTCCGCACCGTTTATGCAAGGAATGGTCCGGGGATATTACGACCGCAGAAATAAAACTGGATCAATGCGGGAATCCGCGACCAGACGCAAACGGCCGGACCTTTCCGGTAGGGTTACACCCCATGGTTGCCAGCCTTCCTTCGGTTTAAAATCACAATATGAGTGAGGCAACTTTGGAAACCGTGCAGACCGCTGATCTCCTTTTTCACTAAAAAAACTGAAAACCATTCAAAAGAAAAACCGCCATGAAAATATATCTGCAAGACTGTAAAACCCTTAAATTCATCCGCTGTGACTCTTCTTGGACTTCGGAATTCGCCGAAGCCTTGGATTTCATTTCTGTCCATCGGGCCACCGTGTACGGCCTGACGGAGTTGAAAGACGCCTTCCAATTGGTGCAAGTTGAGGCCGGGGGCCCGCAATCCCGCCGCTCCACCATCGTCCGGCTGCTGCCGGTGATCAAGATGATACCCGCTACCCGCCCGGCCCGGGCGGGGCGCATGCTCTGTGTTGCGCGTCAAATTATCCGGTGGATCCGGCCGCCGCAAAATCTCCGGCCCGCCAGCCGGATGTTGTCACCAATCTCCGTTCATGCCGAAGCGGCTTAACCCGGACCAACAACATGAAACATAATCATAATCACGACAACGCCCCCGGCCTGCAATTGATGCCGGTACGGTTCGAATTCACCCATGCGACCGCCAGCTCCGTGTGCATCGCCGGCACATTCAACCACTGGCAACCCGAGGCCAAGACGCTCCATTCCTCCGGCGGCGGCCACTGGTGGAAAGAAACCTCCCTCGCCCCCGGCATCTATGAATATTGCCTGGTCGTGGACGGCCAATGGATGCCGGATCCCAAGGCGCGTGAGAGCGTGCCCAATCCTTTTGGCGGCCTAAATTCCGTCTTGAAAGTCGCCGGCTCAGCCGCCGCCGCGCATATCGCGGACGCGGAAAATTTACCGTTGAAAAAATGACGGCGGGCAAAGATAAGGCAAAAGATCGTTCATTAGATTTGCCATGGCCAAACTCGCACAAACCCTGATGTTTAATTTAAAGATATGACCGGCCCTTCCATCATCCCGATGCCCGCGCTCTGCGCTCTGATTGCGCGGCAGCCATTTTTTAAGGGTTTAAGCGCGCAACATCTGCAACTGCTTGCTGAGTCAGCCATGGAAATTGAATTTGCACCGGACGAGTCAATTTTTCAAGAAGGCAGTCCGGCCAACCGGTTTTATCTTATCTTGGAAGGGCAGGTGATGCTGGAATCTGAAAAAAAAGATCGCAACTTGATTCCGATTCAGATGCTCGAACCGGGCGATGACCTGGGCTGGTCATGGCTTTTCCCCCCATATTTGCTTCATCAAAGCGCCCGCGCAATTGTGCCGACGAAAACGATTTTCTTTTATGGCACCCGGCTGCGGGAACAATGCGAACAAGACCATGAACTCGGTTATCAACTTATGAAGCGCATCGCGGAAGTGGGGATCCAGCGTCTGCAAAAGACGCAAGAACGCCTGATGGAGTATATCGATCGCAATGCGACTTCGAATTCCTGACGGAAAACACTGAAATCATCTCGGAATATCTCTGTCTCTGGCGAACGGTTTAGGTCGAAAGCGGGACGCGCCCAGTCGCGGGAAATACCGCTGGCCGCGAAGGCATTCTACGGAGCTATCATAATGTCCGCTGTTCTGGGCATGATATTTAATTTCATCGGTATCAATCCTATCAAAGCCCTTTTCTGGTCCGGGGTGGTCAATGGACTTCTCGCACCATTCCTGCTCGTCGGCATCCTGATCATTGCGTCGGACAAAAAGATCATGAAAGGCCAGCCAAGCTTTTTGCTTTCCCGTATCGTCGTGGCTTTGACTGCGGTCATCATGTTCGGCGCAGGCGCCGCATTGATTTTGATGCGTTGAATTCGCACTGCGACTCAACATTGAATGAGTCCGATGCGCCTCATTTTTTGCGCTATTTTTGATATCATTCAGAACCTCAATAAACCCGGGCTCACATGATCATCCAAATCTGTTTGGTTTTTTAGCGGGATGGCTGAGTTTAAACTGAATCAAGGTGATTGGGGGCGGGGCAATGGAATGGGGTGAAGACCCCATGGCCTAACCTAAGGGGGAAACGCTACCTTCTTTTCATGAAACACAATCATTTCTCCCAAAACCATTCCGACACTGAAAAACAAAAACCGGAGGGCATCGCCGCTCCACCTGGAGTGACACGACTGACCAAAAATGAAGCCGAGTTCATACCGTCGCCTGACGAAGTGGCGCGTCGGGCCTATTTTGCCTACGAAAACCAAGGGTCATTCGAAGGTCATGATGTGCAGCACTGGCTGGCGGCAGAGGCGGACCTGATCGCCGAACGCAAACTTACACGCACCCATGGCTTTCACAACCAAACCTGAAACCACATCGTGATAAATGATTTATGAAAATTCTAAAAAACCAACCCGCAGCCGCGCCCGTTGATCCCATTGATCCGGTTTTTCCAGTGGTCATCCGTCAGCGCGGTGTCAAAGCGGCCTTGCCCGCAAAAAAAGTAAAAAAACGCGAAAACACTTTTTCCAAATCGCGTGACACGCGGGAAGATCGCGGCGCGCGGCAGATGAAAACCTCGGACAACCCCCAAACCTTGCCGCATGGTAACGGACAATAAAATCATGGACACCAATCCCGAAACCAATCCGCTGAAGGAAGGCGCCTTGACTGAAAACTCCAAGGGCACCGGCACCGTCACCATAAAAATGATGAAGGATCGCGCCATAGAAATCGCCTGGGAGAATGGCCGCGCGGCGCACGAGTTGAAACCGTCAGATTATGTAGAGGCCAGCCGGGAACTGACCGGCCGTCCGGAAGTCATACCCGACGAGCAGGCCCTCGAGAACGCCCCCGAATCCGAACGCTGGGATCCCGTGCCCGGTTCAACCGGCCATAAAGTTCCAGTCGCCCCCGGCGAAGACGAAGATGTCGAAGGCCGGAGCGATAATGAAAAGCTGACGGAGGAAGGCGTCAGCGGAGCGGAAGACGACCAGGCCCGTAACGCCGCCAAAAACGAAGAGGAAAAAGAATGAAAAGCATCTCTGCCGGGCCGTCTGCATCCGCTTGGCCGCGTCAGGCAATATCCTGGTTGAAGTTGCAACGTGCCTTGCCGCTTCGCGCATTGTGCGGTTTTTTCCTTGCGGCAGTCTCCAATATCAACGCGTTACGCTGGCACATGAAACGCTAAAGCCATCCCATCGGTCAACCAATCAGAAACCAAAAATGAAAAAAATCTTGTTCCCCATTTGCCTCGCCGCAATCTTGTCCGGCTTAACCCAAAACATTAATGCGGTCCCCATCACCGGCGTGATCGGGTTTAGCGGCACCGCCCAGTTGGACGCCTCCACCACCAGCGCATCCACGGAAATTCTCCATTGGGATGCGAATAACGTGACCGGCATTTCCAGCGGCTCCTTCACCGGCTTGACCGGCACCCCGGTGATTTTAGCTTCTCCGTGGTTTTTTAACTCGGGTGTGCTCAATAATTTTTGGATTGTGGGTGCCTACACGTTTAATTTGGCTTCCTCCCGGATTGTCAGCAATTCCAGCTCGTCCTTGACCGTATCGCTCATCGGCACGGTGGTTTCTCGCATCGCCGGTCAGGACGCCACAGCTTTCGGCGGCCTTTTTACGGTGCAAGATCCCGGCGCGTCCGGTGGCGGCGTCTTTTCTTACACGGAGAGTCTGTCCTTCGGCAATGTGCCGGATGAAGCATCCACCTTTATGCTGATGGGAATCGCCGCTTGCGGATTGTTGGCGGTAAAGCGCCGTTGGCAAAATGCCGTTTGATGCCCGGCACAAAAATGGTTGACGTTGGAAACTGCGGAACGCGATCTTTCAGATTTTATGCGCCAGGCCAATCCGATAAAATGATTATGGGCAACGGTTTTGGGGGTTTGTGGTTCCGGCATTGGGCAGTTCAGCCTCACCGCCCGCATTCTGTCTGCCTACGGAAAAACATTTGACCGCTGCTGGAAAGGCGGGACATTGTCCCCATGCCCAAAAAGCAAGTGATCCTTGTCCACGGTGGCGGCAGTTGGAAAACCCGCGCTGAATATGTCGCCGATCTCAAAAAAGAAGTGTTTCGTATCGACTCCGCTCCTCGGGCCGGCTGGCACAAAAATTTACAAAAAGACCTCGGCCCCGGCTTCAATGTGCTGCTACCCGACATGCCCAACTGGCAATGCGCGAAATACGCCGAATGGAAAATCTGGTTTGAAAAAGCGCTGGCGTATGCGGGCGGCGAACCGGCGGTCATCGGCCATTCTTTGGGCGGTATTTTCCTGGTCAAATACTTTTCCGAAACCGCCAAACCTCCGTTAGTTAAGGGCGTCTTTCTGGTGGGCGCACCCCACAAAACCGTCACCCAAGACCCGGACTTTGGCGACTTTGCCTTAAAGCGGGAACCTAAACGGCTTAAAATGCAACGCGTCATTTTCTATCACAGCCAAGACGACTCTTTCGTTGATTTTGCTGACCTCAAAAAATATCAGCAGGTTTTGCCCGGGGCAGGTTTCAAAAGATTCACCAACCGTGGCCATTTCATTGGCAATCGTTTCCCTGAAATCGTGAAAGACATTGCATCCATTTCCAGTTCTGCTTGATGCTTTCGTGGAATCATCGCGGCAAATTGTCTGGCCGGCCAATTTTCAACCAGCCGCCGTGCGATTTGCCCGATTAAAGCCGCTCCTTAAAGCATCCGATAAAAAAGAGACCGCAAAACCAACTCGTCATTTGACAGAATCAAATAGCGGGTTAATTTCAGATATTCGAAGCGCAACCGCTGATTCTTGGGGAACAAAAGAAACTTGGGAAATGGAAAAGTATCATGCCGAAGCCGTTGCACATATTGTTGGTGGAAGATTCCGAGGTGGATGCAGAGCTGCTGCTCGCCGAACTCCGGTTTAAAGATTTCAAACCTGTCTATCGCCGTGTCCAGTCCTCTTGGGAATTGGCGGACGCCTTGAACCAGCATGAATGGGATGTGATCATCTCCGATTACTACTTGCCGCAATTCAGCGGTCCGGAGGCGCTCAAGCTGGTGAAAGCTTCCCAAATCGATGTCCCTTTCATCATGATCTCCGGCGTGTGTGGCGAAGAAGTTGCGGTGCAAGTGATGAAGGCGGGCGCGGACGATTTCATCCTCAAAAGTAATTTTGCCCGGCTCGCACCCGCCATTGACCGGGAAATGGCCGCCGCCCAGTTACGGCGGGAAAAGATCAAAGCTGACGCCGCCATGCGGCACCTCGCCGCGATCGTCGAATCCAGCGAGGACGCCATCTATAGCAAAAATCTGGACAGCGTCATTGTAAGCTGGAACCGGGGGGCGGAACGCATTTTTGGTTATCGCGCCGAGGAGATCGTCGGCCATTCCATCGTGAAACTGTTTCCGCTGGATTTGCGGGATGAATTGCTGGACATCATGGCCGCCGTGCGCCGGAGTGAAATGGTCGGGTTCAAAGACACCTGCCGCAAACACAAAGACGGCTCCGTCATTCCCGTGTCTGTCGCCATCTCGCCCATCAAGGATGCCGATGGCAACGTTGTCGGTGCATCCACCATTGCCCGCGACATCACGGCTGTAAAACAGGCCGAGGAAGAACGCCTCCTGCTGATCTCCGATCTCACCCAGGCGTTGGAGCGTGTAAAAACCCTTGCCGGCCTCCTGCCCATCTGCGCCTCCTGCAAGAGCATCCGGGATGATGATGGCTACTGGCAGAAAGTGGAGTCCTATATCTGCCAGCACACCGACGTAAAATTCACTCATTCGATCTGCCCGGAATGCAGCCAAAAATATTTCGCCGAGTTTCTCGGGGAAGATCCTGCCACCAAAAATTCCACCGACAAATGATTCGCTGTTAGAAACGGCCGGCGAAAACTCTTAAGGCGGATGTCACTCATAGTCTGAACCGGAAAGTCATTTTCAGGGTTGCCAATTGCCATACAGTCCTCTATCCAACTCAAAGCCAGTCAGCGGGTAACAGTGGGACGATGCATATGATTGAGCAAAGTTGTACCGGGACAATTGGCCGCCTGTCTTTTCTACGTGACGGGTTGGAACTCCGCTTTCCTGGAAAAGCCATTTTCATCGCTGCGGGGATTCTTTTCAGGAGCAAAGCGGCATGAATGCCCGGCCGGCACAATCATTTTCAATCCTGCGCACCTGGTGGATGGCCTGCCTGTTTGCCGTGGTGACCACTTCCTTTACGGTATGGCTGCGGGTGCTGGTTTACCGCCCGGGAGATCCGCCGTTGCTCATGCTGTTCCTCATCCCGATCATGTTCAGCGCCTATGTGGGAGGAATGTGGCCGGGCTTGCTGGCCACAGTGGTGGCGACGCTGGAAGGAATTTATTATCTGTTGCCTCCGCAACATTCTTTCGCCATCAGCCGCGCCAATGTCGCGGGCGCGGCCACGTTGATCCTGGATGGCGTGCTGATCAACGTGCTGGTGACATTGCTGAGATCAAATCGCGATCGCTTGAAAACGGAACAGCTCCGGGCCGATGAACTCAAGGCCGCGCTGGACCGCAATACCATGGTGGATATCACCCGGCGCAAACAGGCGGAAGAGCGGGCGGTCTGGCTGGCGTCTTTTCCCGAACGGAACCCAAACCCGATCATGGAACTGGACGCGGCGAAGGAACTGATCCATTACGTGAACCCGACCGCGCTCAGGCTGTTTCCTGAATTGGTAAGTCAAAAGTTGCGGCATCCGCTGGTGGCCGGTTTGCAAGATTTCATCGTGAAATTGCAGGCAAGCAGTGAAGAGGTCCTGCGGCGGGAAGTGGAGGTGGGAGCGCTTGTCTTCGCGCAAACGATCACCCATATCCCGGAGACCGGCCGGCTGCGTGTCTATAGCACGGACATCACTGCGCTCAAGCGTGCGGAAGCTACGCAACAACGTCTGGCTGACATCGTCAACTCCTCGGATGATGCCATCATCAGCAAAACGTTAGAGGGGATCATCACCAGTTGGAATCCCGGCGCGCAGGAATTATTCGGTTATACGGCGGAAGAAGTCATCGGCCGTCCGATGCTCGTGCTGTTTCCGCCTGACCGGCTCAAGGAGGAGGCGGACATCTTGGCGCGGATCGCCCGGGGCGAAAGCTTGCAGCCTTACGACACGATCCGCGTAAGAAAAGACGGGGTGACGGTCGATGTTTCCGTGACGGTTTCACCGCTCACCGACAGCGAAGGCAGGATCATCGGGGCTTCGAAAATTGCGCGGGACATCACGGTGCGTAAAAAGATCGAGGCCCGGTTGCGGG
>DASZCA010000319.1:0-10733 GCA_035943555.1 Verrucomicrobiia bacterium | reverse complement strand
CTCCGGGTTTTTACCGCATGTCTATGTGGGCGGGCGGGCGGGAAATTTTGTTGCTTTGCGGAGGGGGGCGGGGATAGCGTGGGTGGCAATCCCTAGCGACAGCTTATACAAATTCTCATGAAAACTATTTCTCATTCCTGGCGCGGTTGGTTGATCACTCTTTGCGTGGGCTGGTTGGCGGTGGCATCGGCCACGGCGGCTGATGACGCGACGAATATGGGGACGAATGGGGTGACGACCGATGCGACGGCACGCAAGGCGCCGGAGTGGTTGCGGGGCGGGGTGATGTACGAGGTTTTTCCGCGGGACTTTTCGGCAGCGGGCGATTTTAACGGAATCACGGCGCGGTTGGATGAGTTGAAAGATCTGGGCGTGAATATCTTGTGGCTGATGCCGATCCATCCGACGGGGGAGATTTTGAAAAAGGGGTCGCTGGGGAGTCCTTACAGCGTGCGGGATTTTTACGCGGTGAACCCGACGTACGGGACGTTAGATGATTTTAAACGGCTGGTATCGGAGGCGCATGCGCGAGGGATGAAGGTGGTGATGGATATCGTGGCGGGGCACACGTCGTGGGACAGCGTGTTAATGGCGCATCCGGATTTTTACAAGAAAGATGCGGCGGGGAAGATCCATCCGCCGTACCCAGACTGGACGGATGTGGCGGAGCTGGATTACGGGAACTTGGAACTGCGCCATTACATGACGGACATGATGGCGCATTGGTTGAAGGATTTTGGCGTGGACGGTTTTCGCTGCGATACGGCATTCACGGTGCCGGTGGATTTTTGGGAATCGGCGCGGGTGGAATTGGAGAAGGTAAATCCGCAGGTGGCGATCATCACGGATGCGGGGGCGAAGCCGGCGTTGTTATCGAAGGCGTTTGACATGGATTATGCGGGGAATTTTTATCTGTCGGTGAACGAGGTGCTGGCGGGAAAGCAGCCGGCGGGGTTGATCGAGGATTCGTGGGAGCATACGCAGGAGCAGTTCGGGCGGGGGGCGTTGCATCTGCGTTACACGGATCATCATAATCTGACGCGGGCGACGGCGCGGCTCGGGATCGACGGGGCGCTGGCGGCGCAGGTGCTGATGTTGTCATTGGACGGGGTGCCGCTGTTTTATAACGGGATGGAGGTGGGGGACGCGACGGAATCGGCGGACCCGGCGTTGTTCGAGAAAATGCCGGTGTTCTGGAATCCAGGCGGCCGCCCGCCGTTGCGGGACATTTACCGGGACCTGATCAAGTTGCGGAAGCAGTATCCAGCTTGCGGGAGGGCGAGGTGGTGTGGCTGAAGAACAGTGTGGGAGAAAATGTGCTGAGCATTTTACGTCGCGATGCGAAGGATGAATTTTTGATTTTAATTAATTTATCGAGCCGGCGGGTGAGCGGGGCTGTGGATGATTTATCGAACAGCGGTGATTTTCAGCCGGTGACGATTTCGGGTTGGACGGCTCCGGTGGGGAATCATGTGCCTGATTTTAAGCTGAACGGGTATGGGTGGATAATCTGGCACCGGACGGTGGGGGCTAAATAAAATTTACGATTTACGAATGACGATTTACGGCCTACAGATTGGATCAGGTTGCGGGGACAAGCTGTTCCGGATCCGGGGAAGGGCAGGGTTGAGGAAATCAGCGGCGGCCGTCGTACCAGAGGTAGGCGGCTTCGCGGCTGCGCATGGTGCGTTTATGGTTGAAGATGCTGCGGAGGAAGAAACGAAACATTTCACCGGGGGTGTAAAGTTTCATCTTACGCGCGGAAGTTTTGAGCGGATGGCGATGGAGGATGACTACTTTTTTGCCACGCGCGCGGGCGAGGATTTTCAGGCGCTGGCTGAGTTCGAGTTCTTCGGCGGCGAAGATCTCAGGATTAAAGCCGCCGAGTTCGCGGAAGGCATCGGCCTGGATGTAGATGAAGGAGCCGGCAACCCATTTCTTGAAACGGCTGGTGAGGTTCCAGATCCCGGTGATGAGGTTGGCGCTGAAAATCTTTTCATCAAGTTCAACGGTGGCACCACCAGCGACAGTTTGACCGGCGGTGATCTGTTCGGCGACGTCATCGAAGAGTCCGCGGCTGGGATGGGAGTCGGCATCGACGAAGATGAACCAATCGCCGGTGGCGGCGCCGGCGCCGGAATTGCGAGCGCGGCCGATCTGGTTGAAGGGTTCGAAGACGACGTGAGCACCGGCGGTGCGGGCGATTTCGGCGGTGCGGTCGGTGGAGTTGTTGTCGCAAACGACGAGCTGAAATTCCCAGCCGCGCGCGGTAAAGGCATCGGCGGCGGTGCGGATCTGCGCAAGCGAGGCGCCGAGGAGCTTTTCCTCATTGAAGGCAGGGACGATGACGGAGATGCGCACAAGGAGAAGATAACGGGCGGCGACGAATTTGCAACGGGCTTGGTGGTGAGGCATCGGGTGGGACGAAGCGGTTTTGTTCGATACGAAGAAGCGGGCCGTTTCAAAAGCCCAGAGGGGCGTCTATTTTTGCAAGGTTGCGGCCCGACAGGCAGACGCGCGTTCCGGGCGGGCGGTGTTTTTAGTCGTGCATTTTTTGGCGGATGATTTTTAATGAACGTATGAGTATTTGGATTTTAGCTTTGTTAGTGATCGGTGCGACGACGCTGGCCGGCTGGCGGCAGGGTGGCATCCGTGCGGCGATCGCGTTTGGGGGCATCGTGTTCGCGACGCTGTTGTGCGGGCTGGCGGGGAAAATATTTCATCTGTTGCTGCCGGTGCTGGGGCAAAAAGATCCGTTGATGGTGTGGGTGCTGTCGCCATTATGCGGGTTCATTCTGATCTCGATCATCTTTTCGGTGATCGGGTTCAACGTGCACCGGAAGGTGGATGTGCATTACCGGCACAAGTCGAGCGATCTGCGGCTGGCGTTGTGGGAACGTTTGAACAGCCGGCTGGGGATCTGCGTCGGCGTGTTGAACGGCGCGATTTATTTTGTCCTGATCAGTTTCCTGATTTTTAATCTGACGTACCTGACGATCCAGGCCTCGGCGAGCGTAAAGCAGCCGTCGATCATGTTGCGGCTGGCGAACAGCTTGGGCGAAGGTTTGCAGGGCACGGGGTTCGCCCGCACCTCGGCGGCGGTGAGTACGTTGAACCCGATGTATTACAAGTATGCGGACCTGATGGGCTTTCTTATGCAAAATCCGCAGACGGCACCGCGTTTGGCGGAATATCCGGCGCTGACGTCGTTGTGGGAGCGCGATGACATGCAAGGGTTGGTGACGGACGGGACGTTGACGAACTCGCTGGCGAGCGGGGCATCGGTGGGCGAAATAGTGAATGAACCGTCGGTGCAGGAATTCTTGAAGAACAAGGATCAGACGAAACGCGTGAATGACATCTTCACCAAGAACATGGATGATTTGATGGACTACTTGAAAACCGGGGTGTCAAAAACTTATGGCGATGACAAAATTTTGGGCCGGTGGGAATTCAATGTGCCGGTGACGATGGCCTGGCTGCGCCAAAACCAGCCGAAGATCCAGGCTAGTGAAATGCGCGCGATCCGTGCCCTGTGGACGGCGGCCTATGCGCAGACGACGGTTTTGGTCACGGCGGATAACCAGGTATTCGTTAGAAATTTTCCGCGATTCCTCTCCGGACAAGCCGCCGGCCAACCGCAATTCACGCCGGAGAACTGGAAGGGCGAATGGACCAAGGAAAACGACAGTTACACTTTGGACATCAAGCTGGGGGATCAGGAGAAATTTCTTACCGGGTCGACCACGGACGGTTTGCGTCTGTCGGTCAAGGACGGGCATAGCCAGTTGATCTTTGATCACGCGGATTGAGGACGGAGACGGGACGGGATTTCTATTTTGGGACAGGGTCTAATGTAGAAACATTGGGTTTTTGAAGAATTTTGCGCGGCGCGGTTCCTGCTAAATGGACAGCATGGGTATATCTCATATCGCCGCCACTATCACCGCTTTTGTGACCGGGTTGCTCCCGATGAGCTGTCACCACAAGGCGGCGACGTCATCCAGCGCCATGCCGACCACGGTGATCACCATGACGGCCAATTCCACCAATACGCTGCATAACTTGGGGGAGCTTTCGCTGACGAACCACTTTGAGACCCGCGTGCAACTGGGCGGCGGGAAGAACTGCTTGCTGGTGCCCCGGATGGTAGATGGGCGCACGATGGAGCTTACGGTATCGTTGGAATCCCGGACGACCGGAGGTAAGACGCTCGACTTGTCGGTGACGCAAGTGACCACCAAATCCGGCAAGCCGCTGGAACTCGCGCTGGGTGATTATCAACTGGCGTTCACTCCCAAGATACAATGAGCAGGGAGGCTTCAGGATTTTAAAAGGACGGCCAAAAGGACCGGATCAATCCCAAGAACTTTATTTGAGTTACCGCCATGGTTTTGGCGGCAGCAGGGCAAAAAAGAGCCGGGAAACTGTCAGCTCCCGGCTTTCAACTGTTCAAAAACAAGCCAGCGGTGTCTCAATGCATGAGCAGAGTCTGGGCAAACTTGGCGATCATTCCACAGGCGCAGACCAGAATAATGGCGCCCCAGAAGTCTTTCCGCGCCGTGCGGATGTGATTGGTGGGCCAGACCAGGTTTAGGGAATGAAAGAATTCACTCCGTTTGGACTTACGAGTTGAATTTGTCATACGGGTTTGAAAGCAACCGTCACGCCAAGGTTCAAAAGAATTTTAAAATATCTTCAGGTGGGCAATTTCAGGACACGTCGGCCGGATGGCTAAACCAAACAATAAAAAAGGTGCAGCCTGTTAAGGACTGCACCTTGCTGGAAGAAGCTTAAATCAGGCTTACTTGGCGGCGTGAACCTTGGCCCAGCGCGCCTTGGCGGCGGCCGAGATTTTGGCCTTGGCGGCGGCGCTCATGGTGAATTTCTTCTTGGCTGGTTTACCAGCCGGCTTGGCCGCCTTGATTTTGGCCCACCGGGCCCGCTGCGCTGCCGCAACTCGCGCCCGCCCGGCCGCGCTCATGCCGCCTTTTTTGGAAGCCTTGGCCGGTTTCGCGGCGGAAGCCGAGGAGCCGAGGAGCCCGGCCAATTCATGGTTCAGTTCATCAATCTGATCCTTGATGGAGGCGGCGCGCTTAAGTTGGGCGGAACTGAGAGATAATAGATTACTCATAGGTAAAAGCATTATAGTCACGGATTAGGTCATTTCCATAGAAAAAAAGGGGTGTAAAGGGGGGGGCTGGCAGATGTTAAGATAAAGCAGACATGATTAGCACCGTCTTATAAGCCGTAAACTTACAAGGTAATTAAAAAATAACCTTCGAAATATTAGCCGCAGAGCCACAAAAGGAGGGAGTAAAAATGGTCGGGGTGGGGAGATTTGAACTCCCGACCTCTTGCACCCCAAGCAAGCGCGCTAGCCAGGCTACGCTACACCCCGAACCACTGGAGGGCGAATCATACCGGTTCGCCGCGCAGATTCAATGCAAGATTTGGACTGATTTACTTTTTTAAACCCAACGCCCATTCGATGCCGCCGAGGACATGTGCCCGGTAGGCCTGGCTGATGGCGATGGAATTGACCCGATTTTTCATGTCCGGATCCGCGTCGATGATGTCTTCCCGATGGCCGATGGAGGTGTAAAAAACTTTGCCCGTGCCGTAATCCTTGCACCAGGAAACGGGATAACTCCCGGCCGCCCCGGTTTCGGGATGCTTGTCCAGCACCAGCAACTCATGAACTTTGGCGGAGTCGTAATTGGTCAATTGATAAATTTCTTCCTGCTGGATCGTCCAAGTTTTCGGCAACGCCGCCGTGGCCGGGTTGGCGGGGTCTTGATTGAGGCAGTCCACGCTGACTTGTTTCCCATGATGTTTGAACTCGCCGCCGATCATGTCGATGTATCCCGGCCAGCCGTGAAACGTGTCCGTCGCCGCATGCAGGCCTATGAATGCGTGTCCGGCCTTGATCCAATCCAGAAAGCCCTGCTTGTCCGGAATGGGCAGATCGCCCGTGGTGCTGGCGAAGACCACGCCATCATAATTTTTGAGGTTGGCCGATGACAATTTCTGCAAGGCCGCTTTCAACGTGTCGTCCCATTTCGCCTCGGCCGCGCTGAACTCCGCCTTGTCCGCATCAGTGGCATCTTTTTTGAGCGCCGCCGGTTTGCCATCCGGCTGCTGCACGAAGTCCACGGTGAACTCACCGCTGTCCTTGCCCAATTCGTTCAGCATCTTTTCCAGCGTAGGAATGGACGAGTGCCGGAAACCGGTGGTCGTGGTGACCACCAGCAGTTTTTTCGGCGTGGCCTGCAGGTTGAAGGCAACCAGGCCGGTGACGATCAGCGCTAAAAGTTTTTTCATATTCAATTAATGGCGGAGTTGCTCAGGGTTCGTTCACCAGCGGCACCGGGCGCACCCAGATGTTCCGGAAGGAGACGGAATTATTATGATACTGCAATCCCAGCGGCATTTCCGACGCATGGGCCGTGTATTTGCCGGGGCTCTTCCAGTTGGTCGCGCCGCGGAATGCTTGGTGGTTCTGCACCACGACGCCATTCAATGTCACCGTGACATACGCAGGTGAAGCCACCTCGCCGGCCGCGTTAAAACGTGGCGCGGTGAAAACGATGTCATACGTCTGCCATTCGCCGGCCGGGCGGCAGGCGTTGGCGAGCGCCGGATGCTGACCGTAGAGTCCGCCGGTCGCGCCATCCGCATAAGTTTTGTTGGTGTAACAATCCAGCACCTGCACTTCATACAGGCCCATCAAAAACACGCCGCTGTTGCCACGGCCCTGGCCTTCGCCTTTGCCGGGAGACGGCTCCTTGAATTCGAGATGCAGTTGGATGTCGCCAAATTTATCAGTCGTCTCGATGTCGCTCTTGGCGGAAACCATCACGCCGTCTTCGATGGTCCACGGGGCCGGCTCGCCCTTTTTATCGCGCCAATGGGAAAGGTCTTTGCCGTCGAACAAGACGATGGCGTCGCTGGGCGGTGTGGCCTGCTGGCTGAAAGTGCTGCCGGGCGTGACCACGATCGGCTGCGGACGCGCAGGATCGTGCACGTGCCATTTGCCGTCCGGCTGCAAAGGCGTATCTTGAAATCCTTCGACACCATCAATGGTGACTTCAACGTTCTTTTTGTTTTGGGCAGATACCGAGATGGCAGCCACAGCAATGGCTGCGACGACGATCAGGCCGAGTTGTTTTTTCATATATGTAAAATGGAATGGGTTTCGGTTTATAGTTTGGGAAACTTGGTCCATTTGCTGTTGGACGCGGCGGACTTCACCGCGGTTTCAATGAACGCCACGCCTTCCACGCCGTCATCGACGGTCGGAAAATCAAACGCGCCGCGTTTGCCGGCGATGTTCGCGCGGATGGCGGCAACGGCTTCCAGATAAATGTTCGCGAACGCCTCGATGAACGCCTCCGGGTGGCCGAACGGCAGACGCGTGAATTTTTTGGCCACATCCGAAATATAGCCATTGCCCCGGCGCAGGATGCGCGCGGCTTCGCCTTTGGGGATGAACTTCAATTCGTTCGGATGTTCCTGCTGCCACGCGAGCGAACCCTTGGTGCCATAGACGCGGATGTTTAAATTATTTTCCTCACCGCAAGAAATCTGCGAGCAATGCAACACGCCTTTCGCACCGCCTTCATAACGGATGAGCATGTTCGCGTCATCCTCCAGCTTCCGGCCGGGAATAAACGAGGTGAACTCCGCGCACAATTCCTCGATGCGCAGGCCGGTGATGTAGCGGCCGAGATTTTCCGCGTGCGTGCCGATGTCGCCCACGCAGCAGCTTGCGCCCGCCTTCTTTGGGTCGGCGCGCCAGGCGGCCTGCTTTTGGCCGTCAGCTTCGATCTTGTCGAGCAGCCAGCCTTGCGGATATTCGGCGACGACCTTCAAGATCTTGCCAAGCTTGCCGGTGCGAACCAGCTCACGCGCCTCTTTCACCATCGGATACCCGGTGTAATTATGCGTCAGCGCAAAAACCTTCCCGCTCTTGCGTACCGTGCCACGCAGGGTTTTGGCTTCCTTCACGGTCAACGTCATCGGCTTGTCACAGACGACGTGGAATCCGCCTTCCAAAAAAGCGGTGGCCACCGGTGCGTGCAAAAAGTTTGGCGTCACGATGGAGACGAAATCGATCCGTTCATCCGCCGGCAACGCCGCTTCGCCGCGCACCATGTCCGCGTAGCTGGCATACACGCGTTGGGGATCCAGAAAAAGCTGTTCGCCGGTGGTTTGGGAATTCTTGGGGTCGGAAGAAAAAGCACCCGCCACGAGTTCGATCTGCCCGTCGAGGTTGGCCGCCATGCGATGCACCGCGCCGATGAAGGCGTTCTGCCCGCCGCCAACCATGCCATAGCGAAGCTTGCGTTTGCTCTGAAGTTTGCTTTTGAGTGCCATATAAAATGAGATTGGGAAAGGCCAAACTAGGGAAACCGCCCGCCCGAAACAAGCCGCGAGTTTTGATGACGTGGAAAATCAAGAGGCATGGGGCATCATTCGGTTTGAAACATTGGTGCAAAGAGCGGGGCCAGCATCATTGCTCCGTCCACGGTCAAATGGTCTCCGTCAAAATAGAGGACTTTGTCATCCTTCTCCACGGCGTAATGCCCGTCGCTGTTTAAAAAGTATGGGGCCGGGTCTAGCACCGTTGCGCCCAGTTGTGCGATCTGGTCAAACGTCGCCTCCATTTCGCGGTTGTTTTTTTGATATTTTTCCGGGGTCACACCTTGCAGGTTGGCATCGTCATGATGCATTGCCGCCAACGCTGCGAAACGGGGAACATTATAACCTGGGATGGGCACATCCTTGACGACGTAAGCCGGAATACCCAGCGCCAGCACGGCGCGCACGGTGGCCAGCAGATTGGATTTGAAAGAATCGCTGGCCGTATAACCGGACCATTTGGCCGCCAGAACCACCTTGCGGGGGTGGGCTTGGGCGATGTATTTTATGACCTCCGCGGAGAACTCCGCAGACATTTCCGGGGCGTCCTTGATGCGATAGCTCCCCAGCACCGGCGGAACCCCGCCGCCCGTCGCTTCCATCGCCAGCCAGGATTGCTGCTGGCAAAGCGTGTCGATCATCGGGGCGAGCGCCGTCGCGTGACTGTCGCCCCAGATCAGCACGTCCACTGGTTGGTTGGTTTTTGTGAGGCTGAAAATTATCAGATGTTTCGCCCAAGTTCCGCCCATGTCAGTGTAGCCCACATACGGGGTATGATTTCGCGCCAAGGCATAGGTCATGACCGTCGCCGGAAAACGGGCGGCAAAACCTTTCTGATACTTCACCACCAGGCCCAAGGTCAACAAGCACACCAAAGAAATTGCGGCAAATCCAAAAATAAACGGCTGCCGCTGGAGAATGCGGCGCTGGCGGAAGGGTTTCTCGATGAACTGCCACGAAAGGAACGCCAGTAAAAAACTCACCGTCACCAATCCCAGATGCACAACGTTTTTGGGCGGATGTTTTGACAGATATTCCGTGAACATCAGCAGCGGCCAGTGCCATAGATAAAGCGAATACGAGATCAATCCCGTAAAAACCAATGGTGGAAACGCCAGCCCACGCCCGATAGATGAGGGTTTGGATTCGCTCGAGAAAATGATCAGAACCGCCCCCAGACACGGAGGAACCGCCGCCAGCCCGGGGAAGCGGGTGGCTGTTGAATAGAAAAAAACCGGCCAGCCGATGAGGACGATTCCCAACCAGCCGGAAAATTCCCGCACCGGCCTGGTCACGGAGATGCTCCCTTCCGCCACCGCCAAAACTGCCCCGGCCATCAACTCCCACGCCCGCGTCGGCAAAAGATAGAACGTGGAGTTCAGATTGTTCACCGTATGGGTGCCGATCACGCTCAAAATAAAAGACACCAACGCGAGGGCGGTCATGCCCGCTAAAAGTGTTTTTTTCGGAAAACGCACCAGCAAGATCAACAGCAGTGGAAACAATATATAAAATTGCTCTTCTACGGCCAGTGACCACGTATGTAACAAAGGCTTCGTTTCCGCCCCCGGTGCAAAATAACCGCTCTGTTTCCAAAAGAAAAAATTCGCACCGAGCACCGCCGTGGCCGCCACTGATTTGCCGACGTACGCGAAATCTTCCGGCAAAAATAAAAAAAACGCGGCGATGAGCGTGGCCAGGACCATCGCCGTCATTGCCGGCAAGATACGCCGGATGCGCCGTTCCCAGAAGTTGACCAGGCTGAAGGTGCCAACCGCCATTTCCTGCCGGATGAGCGACGAGATGAGGAACCCGGAGATGACAAAGAACACATCCACACCCACAAATCCGCCCGGGCACCCGAGCTTGGCGTGGTATAGAACCACCGGCAGGATCGCCAGCGCCCGCAGCCCGTCGATATCCGGGCGATACTTTATGGAATGTCCTGTGGTCACACCCTTGTCATATGATTGGTCATCAGCTACTTGTTTTTAAACCGTGCCAAGCTAGGAAAGGGTGTTTGCCAAAACAAGGTACTTTCTTCAGTTCGGTTCATAATTTTTAAAAAAGAGGGTGTAAATCGGTGCAAACGGGTGTAAATCGGTGCCGAGCGGGGACGGCTCGTCCCCGCAACCTGTCGGAGCGCCGAGCACCAGCGCGGCAAGTCGGATTTCCCCATCTGTGTTCATGCGCGGTTAAATTTTTTTAGGTCAGATTAGGTCGGACTAGCCCGGATAAGCTGCCAGCCGGCATGTCCATTCGCCCCTTCATAAATTTTTTTGGTCCAACAAAGCCCAACAAGGCCCAAC
>DASZCA010000318.1:0-1582 GCA_035943555.1 Verrucomicrobiia bacterium | reverse complement strand
GCCTTTCCGTTCCAGATCTGGGCGCCGGACGTCTATCAAGGCGCACCGACCCCGTCGACGGCCTTTTTGGCGGTCGGTTCCAAGGCGGCCGGTTTTGTTCTCCTGCTGCGTGTGCTGTTTTCGGCCGTGCCGAGTGTGACGTCTCAGTGGGGAACGTTGCTGATCATCATTTCGGCCATCACCATCCTTTACGGCAACCTCTGCGCGCTGCCGCAACGCAACTTGAAGCGTTTGCTTGGTTATTCCAGCATCTCGCACGCGGGCTATCTGTTGCTGGGCGTGGCGGCGTTGAATGCGAGCGGTCAGGCGGCCATCCTGTATTATCTGGGCGGTTATCTGTTCACCACGCTGGCGGGCTTCCTGGTCATCGCACTGGTGTTGCGCCATCTGGACACGGAAGATGTTTCTGGCCTCGCGGGCTTGAGCCAGCGTTCACCGTTGCTCGCGGCCACCATGACCCTTTCAATGGTGTCGCTGGCCGGCATTCCGCCGTTGGCGGGATTCTTCGGCAAATTTTTGTTGCTCAAAGCTGCCGTGGAAGCCGCGCAAAAGACTGGCAACCAGGGTTACTACTATCTGGTCTTTATCGCCCTCGCCGGCGTGGTGATCTCGCTCTATTACTACTTCGGTGTCATCAAGATGATGTACTGGAGCAAAGACGCGAAGAATCTTTCAGAGATTCCGCTCTCCGCTCCGGCGAAAGTCGCGGCGTGGATCTGCATCGCGGGAATCTTCTGGCTCGGCCTGTTCCCCAACACGGTGATGAACATGGCAAACGATGCGGCCTCGGTGTTCGCCGTGATCGTGAAATAAACTGCGGCATAATTTTCAAAAAGGGCGGGCGAATCATTCGCCCGTCCTTTTTTTTTGCAGTGACCTTCCGGACTCACATGAAAGCCTTGGCAAGGCGATGGATCTTTAAAACGTGTGTGCCTCAAAGTGCCTGCCGCAGCGCGACAAACTCCACCAGCATTGACGTTTCAACACAGTTGGATTGACGGAAGCCCCGTAAAGGTGGACAGGGTTCGCGCTGCGACCCTGTTTGCCTGCGTAGCAGGCACTTTGTGGTATGGCAACGATCCGGCGTCCGGACTCCAAACGCTTCGCGGTTGACGGGTGGCGGGCAAAACAAAAAAAGTGGCTGCAACCATCTTTGGATTTACTGCAATTGCAAACGGTAGAAAGTTTGCGGAGTGCTGCCGATGGGATTGGTGAAATTAAAATTGCCGCTACCGTCGAACTGGTTTGTAAGGAGCGGAGACCACGGACTGGCCAGGTTGGTTGTGCCGAGCAGCACAAAATTACGGCTACCCACGCCGCCGCCGCCATGGAATGAGAGACCACCCGTCGAAATGAAAACAGAGCCGATGACCGGCGTCGCGGTCACGATGACGGCAATGATGCCGTCAGAATTTAACTGGCTGATGTCCCAACCAAGGCCGATGCGCAGGGTTGGCAGGATCACATTGGTGAACGCGCCACTGTAACCGGCCGCGCTAAAAAGCTTGAAGGTGTCGCCCGCCGCCATCGTGATGGGGCCGCTGACGACGAGCGAACCGCCGTTCGTAAAACTGCCGGAAAT
>DASZCA010000317.1:0-15773 GCA_035943555.1 Verrucomicrobiia bacterium | reverse complement strand
GACTTGGTCTGGATTTTCCTGTTCCCGGTGATGTATTTGACCTGAAATTTTTATGAGCGACTCCGAACATCCGGTAAATTTTGACAGCTATGTGCGCACCTGCGTATGGGTCTTTGTCGTGGCGGCCATTGCCGTCAGCGCGATGATCTACACCTCGTTCCTGCCGCATTACGGCTGGCCTTTGAAGGTATCCATCATCCTGCTGATCGCGGCGGTGAACGCTTTTGTCGTCGCGGGGTATTTGATGCACTTGCTGTCAGAAAAGAAGCTCGTCTACACCGTGCTGACATTCACCGTGATTTTCGTCATCGGCCTGTTCGGCCTGACGCTGTGGGCGATGACTGATTTTCCGGTCGGCACGGCCGTTCATTGAACTGAAATGTCACTGAAAGCCTTCCATCTGATTTTTGTGACGCTGCTGACCTCGCTGTCTTTCGGCTGCGCGGCGTGGGCGTTCACCAATGGACGGCCGGGCTGGGGTGCCGCCGCGATCGTGACGGGCATTTTCGTCATCGTCTACGGCATTTATTTTTTGAAGAAACTGAAAAAGATCAGCTATCTGTGAAGTTGTCCGTAAAAATCTTGTTCTTGCCCGCGCTGGCCGCCCTGGCGCCATCACCCGCGTTCGCCTGCGCGACGTGCTATGGCGCGAACATCGATTCGCCGATGGCTGACGGCATGAACTGGGGCATCTTCACGTTGCTCGGCGTCATCGGCACGGTGCTGGCGACGTTTCTGACTTTTCTCATCTATATCATCCGCAAAAGCGAGGCGCTGAATGCCGCCGCTGAAGCATCTGTAAAATCTCCCCAAGTATGAACGACTGGTTTGCCTATAATATCCTCGGACTGCCTGAACGTGCCTCGCTCAGCGCCAAGCCCATTGACGACCTGATGGTCTGGGTGCACTACCTCATGCTCGTGCTGTTCGTCGGCTGGGTCGCCTATTTCCTTTACGCCCTGTGGCGCTTCAATGAGAAGCGTAATGCGAAGGCCAATTACGTGGGCTCGACCAGTTCGATGCCGAAGTATGTCGAGATCATCATCGTGGTAGCCGAGGCGATCTTGCTGCTGGGGATCGCAATTCCATTGTGGGGAAAAAACGTCCAGCAATTTCCTGACCCCAAACAATCCACGGTGGTGCAGATCATGGCGCAACAATTTGGCTGGAATTACCGCTATCCCGGCCCGGACGGACAGTTTGGTACGTTGGACATGAAGCTGGTCGCTGATAATAACATCTTCGGCGTGGATCCCAATGATCCGGCCGGCAAAGACGATATCCAATATTACAACGGCAATCTGCATGTCGTGGTGAACAAGCCGGTGATCATTTATCTCGGTTCCAAGGATGTCATCCACTCGTTCAAGGTGCTCGCCATGCGGACGACGCAGGACGCGATCCCCGGCCTGCGCATCCCGCTCACGTTCACGCCCACGAAGATCGGCCGCTATCAGGTCGAGTGCGCGCAGCTTTGCGGCGCGGGGCATTCGGCGATGGCCGGCGGTTTTGTGCTGGTCGAATCGCAGGAAGATTTCGACAAGTGGATCAAGACCAAGGAAGTGCCCAAGGGGCCGCAGGCTTTTGAGTAATTTTCCGCCGCCGCGCGCGGCCACGTTGCATGTCTGAAAATTCCCGCCCGCTGCCACGTTCCGTGTGGCTGGGCTGCAGCCTGGCCTTCAGTCTGGTCGGACTGGCCGTGGTAGTTTCATTCCTGCAACATGCCCGCCAGCAGCAACCCGTTTTGCCGGTCATCGGACCTATCGCCGACTTCACGTTGACCAATCAGGACGGCAATGTCGTCACGCTGGCGAACCTCACGAACCATGTCTGGCTCGCGGACATCATCTTCACCCGCTGCGCCGGACCATGCCCGCGCCTGACGATGCAAATGAAAACGCTGGAAGATAAGCTGCCGGCCAGCGGCACGGCGCGGTTCGTTACGCTTACGACCGATCCCGAGTTTGATTCACCGGAAGTGCTGAAACGGATCGGCACGCATTATGGCGCGGATTTCAGCCGTTGGAATTTTCTCACGGGCACCAAGGCGGAGATCGCGGGACTGGCGGCCAACAGTTTGAAATTAAGCGCGCAGCCGGTGAAGGTGGAAGAGCAGAAGGACGCCGCGGATCTGTTCATCCACACGACCATTTTTGTCATCGTGGACAAGCATGCGCAATTGCGCGGATTTTTTGAGACCGGCGGCGAAGATGTGGATTGGACGAACGCCGTCCTGCCCAGGATCATCGGCACCGTCAACCAATTGGAGAACGAGCCATGAGCATCCATGATTTGCCGGTGGTGAACGCCACGCTGAACGGCCTGAGCGCGATTTTTCTCACGCTGGGCTTCATCTTCATCAAGCGCGGCAACAAGATCGCGCACCGGAACTGCATGATCACGGCGTTCTGCACGTCCGTGATTTTTTTGGCCTGCTATCTGACGTATCACACCTGGCTGGCCGTGGTGTTACATCGGGGCCCGACGCGCTTTCTGGAGCCTCAATGGTTCAGGCCGATTTATCTGACGTTGCTTGGCACCCATACGATCCTCGCCGCCGCGATCGTGCCGATGATCTTGATGACGCTGAACCGCGCGCGGAAACAGAATTTTGAAGCGCACAAGCGCATCGCCCGCTGGACGTGGCCGCTGTGGATGTATGTCTCGGTGACGGGTGTGGTGATCTATCTGTTGCTCTATCAGATCTTCCCGCAAAAGTAGGCGCGCATGATATCCGCCGCCACCGTACGCATCCACGCCAGCCAGTTTCCCGAAAACGTGCAGCGCGACCTGCTGGCCTCGCTGCGGACGCGGCGGGTGAACCACAAGTTTCATTACGACAGCATCCGGCAGACCCAGAAATGGCTCGCCTTGCATGAAGCGCATTCCCCCGCGCGTTATGATGACGATTGTCTGTCCACCTATGATCGCGCCTTCAACGAAACCGCCGGAAAGATAAAATCGAAATCGGTTCATGTCATCGGCCTCGGTTGCGGTGGCGGGCAAAAGGACTCGCGCTTGCTGACCTTGCTGCAACGCAGGGGGAAGAATGTTTTTTATACGCCGAGTGATGTGAGCCCGGCGATGGTTCTCGTCGCCCGGCGGGCGGCCTTGAAGGTTTTACCGGATAAGCACTGTTTTCCCTTCGTTTGTGATCTCGCTACGGCGAATGATTTGCCGGCCATGTTGGCCACACGGCACCCGTCGCTCATCACTTTTTTTGGCATGATCCCGAACTTCGAGCCGCAGTTGATTCTGCCCCGGCTCGCGCGGATGGTTCGCTCACAGGATCATCTGTTATTCAGTGCCAATCTTGCGCCGGGCAAGGACTACGCCGCCGGCATGCGCCGTATTTTGCCGCAATATGATAACCCGCTCACCGGTGACTGGCTGACGGCTTTTCTCTTCGACCTTGGCGTAGGAAAAAGCGCCGGGAAATTGATCTTCACCATTGAGGCGGGCGGGCAGGGGCTTCAGCGCGTTGTCGCGAGATTTCATTTCACCCGCGCCTGCCGGGTGAGAGTGAGCGGCCAAGATTTTCAGTTCGCCCGCGGAGAAGCCATCCGGTTGTTTTTCTCGTATCGCTACACGCCGGAACGCGTCCAAAAAAACCTGCTTCGGCACGGCTTGGAAGTCAGCCAGCAGTGGATTTCGGCTTCCGAAGAAGAGGGTGTTTTTCTTTGCCGCAGACGATAGACCGGCGGTCAGAAGGCTTTCATCGTATCCAACACGGCTTTGATGCGCGGGACTTCGTGGGTGCGGAGCAGGTCGGTTTTTCCCAAGGTGGCAAGAACGGCGAAAAACGGTTCGGCGGAACGCACTTCATCACCAAAAAATTCAAAAGCGTGGGGCAGGGCATGGCAGATGGGAAAACCGAGTTCGCGGAGGCGGAAGGTGTTCAAGAACACATTCATCTGATGCCGGACGCGCACGGCGCTGTCTTGCAGGTTGCGGTAATAGAAGCCCAGGCCGGGATCGAGAAAGATTTTTTGCACGCCATTGCGCTGGGCGGTTTCGATCTGGCGCGCAAAAAAATCGCGCAACATCGGAATGGGATCGGCGCTCAAATCAAAATCACCGACTTCACGGACATTTTTCCCGGCCACGTAACAGATGATGACCGCCGCATCGTGCGCGGCGACGAGTTTGAAGATCTCATCCGAAGCTTCCGTGCCGGTGAGGTTCAAGACATTGGCGCCGGCTTCCAGGCTGGCGCGGGTCACGGCGGGTGAATAGGTTTCGACCGAGACAAGAACCTTTTCCGCGCGCAGGCCCTTGATGACGGGGATGAGTTTGGATTGTTGTGCGGCATCATCGGCGCGCGTCGCATGGGCGAGGGTGGATTCCGCGCCGACATCAATGATGTAGGCACCTTGCGCCGCCATGATGATCCCGCGCTGGATGGCTGCGTCCGTGCTCAGGCAGACGCTTTCGCGATACCATGAGTCGGCGGAAAGGTTCACCACGCCCATGATGGCGGGCGATGAACCGGCGGCGAATTGCCGGCCGCCCAGCGAGAAAGATTGGACGCCGGCCCGCGCGGCGGTGCGGTTCTGTTCGAGCAAACCGGCCAGATGTTCGAGCGAGAGCATGGACGCATCGTAAGCGAGAAACGGCCGTTCGCCAACAGGTTGGCGGAAAAATTAAATCACTGCTGCGGCTTTAAGAACGCATCCCGCAAAGAACCTTTTTCCGAGGTTATGGCGGTGCCTACGCCGATGTGGTGCTTGTCGAACCAGGCGTCCTGCGTCTCAAGCACGAAGCGGATATTATCCGTGGCGGCAATGACACCGTTGGTATCGTTCTTTTCCAGATGATGGATTTCTTCGATGACGCCATCGGGTGTGATGTAAGCGGCGGAGATGGACTCGGGACAGTTCTTCATCCAGAAATTGGCACGTTGCGTGTAGGGCAGCACGAACAGCATGGCGTCCGTTTCCTGGATGTTGGTGCGGAACATCATGCCGGTCATTTCTTCTTTTTCCGTCAACGCGAGTTCGGCATCAAACGTTTCCGGCCCGAGGAAGATCTTCATCGTCGGCAGTTTGGCCTGCGCCTGTTTGGGCAAGATGTCATCAATGGAGGTTGGGGCATCCGGCGGCGGCGGCGCGGGCTTGGTACAACCGGCGAATAACAGCGCCGTCAGCAGCAGAACAAAATGAACTTTGCAATTCACCCCGACACATTATCTGACTTAATGGACGGTTTCAACGGAAACCGCTGCGGCGTAGGTATAAAGGAAAACGATGATAAATCCGGCCGGCACCAGGCTGCACCACACCAGTAACAGTTGCGAACTGCGCCTGTTCTTATCACGACGAAATTGCGCGGATGCGAACAGCAACGAGATCACCGACGCCGCGCTGCCAAAGATGAGCGCCATCGACGCCACGATCAGCCCGTCTTCGAAACTGTGCGAACGTACCGGCAGGAAATGATATACCTCCACATTCACAAGCTGTAACAGCTCGTAGATGCCGATCGCGGAAAATATCAAAGCCAGTATGCGCATAGGTGCTGCCTGGTGCAGTTCGTCGCGACTCTAGGGCGGGGCACTCGCGCGGTCAAGGAAGGTTTGCTTGGATCGTGCGCGGGGATTCCGTTGCCATTTTATTTTGGAAAAATCTCATCGAATTCTGTGTGTGATCCGACCCAAAACCAAAGCCAGCCGTCGTTTTCATAACGGCGAGCGACGGCCCGGTAGTTGCGCGTTATCCGGACTGACCAAGCGCGTCCATCGGAACGTAAACGTTCGAGTCGCAAGCCGGGATGCGCCGGGTTCTCCAGAAATTTTCTAAAAGCTTCACGGGCGGCCTTGCGGATTGGGAGCGGGAGCCCATGATACTGCTCCCAGAAATCTTTAGTCCCGCGCGAGGTCATTTTTTGCCGCGCAAAGATTTGTCGTTCATCACCAGAAAATTTTCCGGCGTTTGCGATTGTTCCGCATCCAGTTTGTCGAGGAGCGAGGTCAGGGCGGGGCGCGATGCCGAAGTGTTTAAGATGGCGTCCCAACCGTCTGCCGGGAATTCCCCCGGGCATAGCGCAGGAATATCCTGCACCAATTGGCGCCGCGCTTTTGCCGGCAGTTTGGCGATGGCTTCTTCAATTTCCAGCAACGACTTCATGTTTGGAACATGCGCAAGGTCCATAAGTCTGTCAAGGACTTGATGGTATTTCTCCGGCCGCCTTAACAAAAAAACGCGGCCGGGATTGCTCCCGGCCGCGTCATGAACTCTCGGTTCCTTAATTTATCGGATGGCTTAGTAGCCGCCCATGCCGCCCATGTCGCCCATGCCGCCGCCGTGGCCGTGACCGCCACCGGCCGCCGGCTTGTCCTTCTCCGGCATGTCGGTGATCAGGCACTCGGTCGTCAGCAACAGGCCGGCGATTGACGCCGCGTTCTGCAACGCGCTGCGGGTGACCTTCTTCGGGTCCACCACGCCGGCTTTCACGAGATCCTCGTAATTGCCGGTCGCCACGTTGTAGCCTTCATTGCCCTTGGACTTCTTGACCTTGTCCACGATGACGCTGCCCTCTTCGCCCGCGTTCGCCGCGAGCGAGCGGAGCGGAGCCTCGACGGCGCGCTTGATGATGCTGATGCCGATCGTTTCGTCTTCGTTCGCACCTTTGACTTTTTCGATCGCGTCGATGCAGCGGATGAGCGCCACGCCGCCGCCGGCGACGATGCCCTCTTCCACGGCCGCACGGGTCGCGTGCAACGCGTCTTCCACGCGCATCTTCTTTTCCTTCATTTCGCTTTCGGTCGCGGCGCCGACATTGATGACGGCCACGCCACCGGCGAGCTTCGCCAGGCGTTCCTGCAATTTTTCACGGTCGTAATCGCTCGTGGTTTCTTCGATCTGGCGGCGGATCTGGTTCACGCGGCCCTGGATGTCGCTGTTCTTGCCGGAACCTTCGACGATCGTGGTGTTTTCCTTGTCGATGATCACGGTCTTCGCGCGGCCGAGGTCGGCCAGTTCCACCGTCTCGAGCTTGATGCCGAGGTCTTCAGTGATGAACTTGCCGCCGGTCAGCACGGCGATGTCTTCCAGCATGGCTTTGCGGCGGTCGCCGAAGCCCGGGGATTTCACCGCGCACACGTTCAACGTGCCGCGCAATTTGTTCACGACGAGGGTCGCGAGCGCTTCGCCTTCGACTTCTTCGGCGACGATCAAGAACGGCTTGCCCGAGCGCGCGGCTTTTTCGAGCAGCGGGAGCAAGTCCTTCAAGTTGCTGATCTTCTTTTCGAAAATCAGGATGTACGGATCTTCCATCTTCACTTCCATCGTCTCGGCGTTCGTGACGAAGTACGGGGAGAGGTAGCCCTTGTCGAACTGCATGCCTTCGACCACGTCGAGCGTCGTCTCGATGGACTTCGCTTCTTCCACGGTGATCGTGCCGTCCTTGCCGACCTTGTCCATCGCATCGGCGATCTTGTCAGCGATCTCGTAATCCCAGTTCGCGGACACGGCCGCGACCTGCTTGATCTCTTCCTTGTCCTTGACCTTCTTGGAGATCTTGCCGAGCTGCTCGACGGCGGCCTCGACGGCCTTGTTGATGCCGCGTTGGATGCCGATCGGGTTCGCACCGGCGGTGACGAACTTCAAGCCTTCGCGATAGATCGCCTCGGCCAAAACCGTCGCCGTCGTCGTACCGTCACCGGCGATGTCGCTCGTCTTGCTCGCGACTTCGCGCACCATCTGGGCGCCCATGTTTTCGTACGGGTCTTCCAGTTCGATTTCCTTCGCGACCGTGACACCGTCCTTGGTCACCGTCGGGGAACCGAATTTTTTGTCGATCACGACATTGCGGCCCTTGGGCCCGAGCGTCGCGACGACCGCCTTGGAGAGCTTCGAAACACCGCGCAGGATCGCCTGCCGCGCTGCTTCATCAAACAGAAGTTGTTTTGCTGCCATAATATTTTATTTAGTCTTGGTTAAAAGTTGTTGGTTGAAAATTATCCGAGGATCGCCACGAGATCATCCCCGCTGAAGATCTTGTATTCTTTGCCGTCCACTTTGATTTCCGTGCCGCCGTATTTGGAGACGAGCACGCGGTCGCCGACTTTCACTTCGAAGGCGATCTTCTTGCCGTCTTCGCCGGTCTTGCCGGTGCCGAGCACGCGCACGATGCCCTCTTGCGGTTTTTCTTTGGCGGTGTCAGGAATGATGATGCCGCCCTTTTTGACTTCCTTCTCTTCGACGGCTTCCACGAGGATGCGATCGCCGAGCGGTTTGATGTTCAATGCCATACTGTTTCTTCTTTCGGTTGTTGTGTTTGTTGACTGTTTAAGTAACTCCCGATCCGCACTCGCGGCGGGAAAAGTGTTTATTTCGGTTTCATTCCCGGAATCGCCTTGAAGCCTGCCGCCTCGATTCCCGCGATCGCGCAGATCTCATCGTTGTCGCCGATGTCGCCGGAGACGCCGATCGCCCCGATCAATGCGCCGCTCGCATCCGCGATCAGCACGCCGCCGGGCGAGGGGATGACCCGCCCCTGGCTGGTGGTTGAGAGCGTCGCGATAAACGTCGGCAGCTTGGCCGCCCGTTCCGCGATCTCCCGCGTGCCAAAACCGAGGCCGAGGGAACCCCAGGCCTTCCCGTTGGCGATCTCAAAACGGAGAAAGCTGGCGCCGTCCTCGCGTTTGAACGCGATGACATGCCCACCCGCATCCAGCACCGCTGCTGCCAGCGGTGCAAAGTTCCGTTTACGTCCTTCAGCGAGCGCCACATCGATAATCGCAAGCGCTTTAGCCAGGTTCAGATTGGACATATTATTTTATGACTGCTTAAATTCTAAAAAATAGAATGTGCGGGAGAAGGCTTTAAACCCGCTCCCGCACTTTTTGAATTTTACTTCTTCTCATCCACGACTTCCGCATCGATCACGCCGTCGTCCTTCTTCTCTTCAGACTTCGGCTGTTCGGCACCCGGCTGACCACCGGCCGCACCCTTGGCGGCCTCGGCTTGCGCCTTGTACATCTCGGCGCCGATGGATTGCGCGGCTTCGTTCAGCTTCTCGCCCGCAGCCTTGATGGCGGCGGTGTCGCTGCCCTTGAGCGCTTCCTTCGCGGCGGCGATGGCGCCTTCGAGCTTGGTCTTGTCCTCGGCCTTGATCTTGTCGGCGTTGTCCTTGACCAGCTTCTCGGTGCGATAGACGGCGTTGTCCACCTCGTTGCGCGTTTCAATCTCTTCCTTGCGGGCCTTGTCTTCGTCCGCGTGCAACTCGGCGTCTTTGCGCATCTTCTCGACTTCGTCTTTCGAGAGGCCGCTGCTCGCCGTGATGGTGATCTTCTGTTCCTTGCCCGTGCCGAGGTCTTTCGCGGCGACGTGCAGGATGCCGTTGGCATCGATATCAAACGTCACTTCGATCTGCGGCACACCGCGCGGCGCGGGCGGCAGGTCGGCGAGTTGAAACTTGCCGATCGTCTTGTTGTCCTTGGAGAACTGGCGTTCGCCTTGGAGCACATGGATTTCCACGCCCGGCTGGTTGTCGCTCGCCGTGGAGAAGATTTCCGATTTGCGTGAGGGGATTGTCGTATTGCGCTCGATCAGCTTGGTGAACACGCCACCGAGCGTCTCGATGCCGAGTGACAACGGCGTCACATCCAGCAGCAACACGTCTTTCACTTCGCCCTTCAGCACGCCGCCTTGGATGCCGGCGCCGATGGCGACGACTTCGTCCGGGTTCACACCTTGGTGCGGCGCCTTGTTGATCAGCTTGTGCGCGGTCTCGACGACCCGCGGCATACGGGTCATGCCACCGACGAGCACCAGCTCATCAATCTTGTTCGCTTCGATGCCCGCGTCCTTCAAGCACGCCTGCACCGGCTTGATGGTGCGCTCGAACAACGTGTCAGTGAGCTGCTCCATCTTGGCGCGCGTCAGATTTTTCTGGATGTGCTTCGGCCCGCTCGCATCCGCCGTGATGAACGGCAGGTTGATGTCGTAAGTGGTGGAGCTGGAGAGGGCGATCTTCGCCTTTTCCGCCTCTTCCTTGATGCGTTGGAGCGCATCCGGCTGCTTGCGGAGGTCCATGCCGGATTCTTTTTTGAATTCGTCGAGGATCCAGTCCATCAAAGTATTGTCCCAGTCATCACCGCCGAGGTGCGTATCGCCGTTCGTCGCCTTCACTTCAAAGACGCCGTCGCCGATTTCGAGAACCGAGATGTCGAACGTACCGCCGCCCAAATCGTACACGGCGATCTTCTCATCCTTCTTCTTGTCCAAACCATACGCCAGCGAGGCTGCCGTCGGTTCGTTGATGATGCGCAGCACTTCGAGGCCCGCGATCTTGCCGGCGTCTTTCGTCGCCTGACGTTGCGAGTCGTTGAAGTACGCGGGCACCGTGATGACGGCCTGCGTGATCTTTTCGCCGAGACGCGTTTCCGCATCGGCCTTGAGCTTCGCGAGGATCATCGCGGAAATTTCCTGCGGCGAGAATTGCTTCGGCTTGCCCTCGACTTCGACCTCGACCGCGCAATCGCCATTCGAAGCCTTCACGACCTTGTAGGGCATGCGCTTGATTTCTTCCGCCACTTCATCAAACTTGCGGCCCATGAAGCGCTTGACGGAGTAAATCGTGTTACGCGAGTTGGTGACTGCCTGGCGTTTCGCCGCATCACCCACCACGCGTTCGCCGCTCTTCGTGAACGCCACGACCGACGGCGTGGTCCGTTTGCCCTCGGAATTTTCGAGGACCAGCGGTTCGCCGGAGTCCATGACGGCCATACAAGAATTCGTCGTACCTAAATCAATGCCTAATACTTTTGCCATAATATTATATGTGTAAAATTGTTTTCGATTAAACTGCTGAGATATCTAATGCAATAAGGATGCCGTTTAGTGCCAAGGAGGGGATAATGTTTTAAGCCATTATAATATAGGTGTTTATGATAATATTTATCGCGGGGGTGGTATCATGAAAACTGTGCCAACTGTGCCATATTTGGCACAGTTGGTTGCCCGTGGCGCACATTAATGGCGCAGTTATTTGGTGTCGCTATTGTAAGCTGATAATATGGTTGTGCAATTTGTAGGGAACACCGTTTGATAAAATAGAAAGCCGTGGTCAAAACGTCAGTCCTCTACCGCTTTCCTAAGGACGGGCGCTAGTCAAAACGCCCAAAATGGGAAACCAAAGCGATTCCATAAACCCAAGCTATTTCCATCCTCAAAACCATATTTTTATCTTCCCTTCCCATTTCACCGCCGTCATCTTCGCCCCATGCCCGAACCAAGAACACCTTGGCCGCATGCTCCCTCGCACCAGCTCTCCGGTCGCGGCACATATTTCATTACCTCCTCCACCTATGAAAAAACCCGTCACTTTCAAGGCGCACCCCGGCTCCGTGTGCTGCAACGCGGTCTCTTGACCGTTGCCAAAGAGTACAACTGGCACTTGGAAGCGTGGGCCATATTTTCAAACCACTATCATTTCGTCGCCCATTCCCCTGTGGAAGCCGATGACGCCTCCAGCCTGAACGACATGCTCAGCGTCCTTCACGTCAAAACCGCCGGCTGGATCAACAAACTCGATAAAAACCCCGGTCGAAAAGTCTGGTACAACTTTCGCGAAACTCGCCTCACGCACCAAAGTTCCTATCTGGCGCGCCTGAACTACGTCCATCAAAACCCTGTGAACCATGGACTGGTACTGATCGCCAATCAATATCCTTGGTGTTTCGCCGCCTGGTTCGAGCGCACCGCCTCTCCCGCCAAGGTAAAATCCATCTATCGCTTCAAAACCGACAAAGTAGCGGTGCCGGATGATTTTGAAATCAGCGCCCATTGGTAAGACAGAAAACCGCGGTCAAAGCGCCAGAGGACTGGCGCACTCCAAAACGCTCCCGCGTTTACCAAACCTTACACACTCGCGCCAGCGTCCTGGAGTGCGCCTGCCCTCTGGCGCTTTCCTAAAGCCATGACCAATAAAAACCCCGTCCTGATGGAAAATCAAAATCTTCCATGTATAATGCCTCTTTGAAATAAATATTCCCCATGCCCCTTCCTCCACCTCGCGCCCAGCTTGCCAATTGCATCTGGCTCCCGCGCATCCTCGCGAAAGCCCGCGGCATTGAAGCCGGCACGTTACCACCCGATTACGCCGCCCGCTTTTGTCATCCCGGCGGTGTCGATGGTGCATTCCTGAACCATTTCAATTTCAGGCGCGAAGACATCGTGACCGCCGCCGCCCTGCCGGATTGGCAGATTGAAGCCTGGCTGCTCGCCCGCACCACGCCTGCCCGCATCGCGGAATGGAATCACGTCGCCGTCAACCTCGGCCGGTCCGGCTTCCCGCTCGCCGACCGCCTGCCTATCGCCCTCGCCACGAGTTACAAGCACATCGATCCGCAGGGCAAAACCACCGTCTTTGAAGTGTTGGAAGCGGATGAGAAAATAAATTAACCCCCCATGCCCATAACCTCCCAGATCCGCGACGGCTTGCTGGAAGCCTTTTTTCAAGGCGATGTCGATATGGAAGATTTCCAATCCTATGCGGAACATCTTGCTGAGATCGAGGCACGGCTGGCCGTGACCCCGGACCGGCTCACCGATTTGTCCGCCGGGAACTTGGTGCAAATGGATGCCGATCGTTTGCGCCGGTTCGGCGCCACCCGCACCGTGACGGTGTTGAAGAACAAGGTCAAATCCGCCATCGTCGCCCCCAAGCCCGATCAATACGGTCTCGCCCGCATGTTTCAGACCTTCAATGAAAACCCTTTGATCGAGATCAAAATCTTTCGCGATGCCCCCGCCGCTTACGCCTGGCTCGGGCATCAGCCGCCCGCATAAGAAAGTGTGGACGCGCTCTGCGACAGGTTTGTCTTGCTTCCACTTCCCCTTGACGCCCGCCACCTCACGCGCTTTCATCTCTCCATGAAACGAACCGCGCTGGCCGCCGTCCTGTGGCTGACGCTTTCGCTTTTCTCCGCGCAAGGGCAGGGCATCGGCATCGCGACCACGAACGGAAACGCAACGATTGCCTGGCCGTTGACGGCGTATCACTATGCGCTTCAAGCCAGGGCTAATCTCACAGACACGAACGCGTGGACCGTTCTCGGTTCGGCTTCCCCGGTCACGACCGCGTTCGTAGGTAATAACCTGACGGTATTCACGAACTTCACCACAAACAGCATTTTCTTCACTCAGCCGGTCGCCAGCGCTTCCCAATTTTTCCGTTTAAAAGGCCTGGCCTTCGTTCCAGTATTTTCCTTTGCCATCTTTTATGATCAACCTTTGGAATTTAGCGATTCCGCGACGATCCAGTTCAATGGCTTGATTCACGCCAACGGCCCGATCTATACCGGGCCGGGCATGAATGCTTCACAAACCTTCAATGGAACGGTGACCACCACCAGCGCGATCACCTCGCCTGTCCGGGGCGGACTTACTTATACCACCAGCCAGATTTATTTTAACGCCACACCTCCGTTCGTCACCAATGTGCCGGCTTTTCTTCCGTTGATCGGAACCAATCATCCGCATGCCATCATTGATATACCGCCATCACCCGCCCAAGAGCAGGTCATGTCGCCATCGGGACAGTCCCGGTTGTATAATCAGGCGCAGGTCGTCCTATTGGTGACCAATGGAGCCGCCGGTTCTTCGCCAACGGTGTGGGTGATATTACAAACGGCTTACAATGGCATCCTGCCAGGCGCGGATGCTTCCAAGGTATTCATTGTCCTGACCAATACGACTGAAGCCTATTTGGCGACGAACAGCTTTGTAAAACTGTCGTTTCTATCTTTTACCAACACGTTCGTCGACCAGCGTCAAAGCGCCGGCAATCAGTTTGTCACCCAGATTGATATCAACCGGTATAATTCCTGGCTGCAGACCAATGTTTTGGTGGCTGGAAAATTCACCGGCGGCAATTATCCGGTTATTCTATATGTTGCAGATTTGCGGACCAACGGTTCCCAACAAGCCGTGGTGCGCCTAATCAACGGCGCCAAACTGCCCTACAACAACGGCCTTGGCTTTACCATGGCCACCATGAACCCGCTTTACGTGAAGGGAAACTACAACGTCACCGTGGACAGCAATACGTACGCGATGACGCTGGGTTCCACCACCAACGGCGCCACTGTGCCCGCCGCCTTGATGGCCGATGCCATCACCATCTTGTCTCCCGCCTGGAACGATGCTCAAAGCATGGCTAATTATTCTGTACGCAATGCGGTCAGCATGACGGTGAATGCGGCATTGCTCTGTGGCAATGTTCCTTCCACCGGCACCACGGCCTCCACCTTTAGCGGCGGAGTCCATAATCTGCCCCGGTTTTTAGAAGACTGGTCTGGCGTGACCTTGGTGCTGAATACCTCGCTCGTGTGCACCTTTTCCAGCCGGATCGCCACCAGCCAATTTCAATTTCCTGGAGCCTATTACGAGCCACCCACACGCCTATGGGGTTTTGACACCACGATCTTAAATCCGTCCAAACTCCCGCCCGGCACGCCGTTGTACAGTCTGCCCTGAATCTCCAACAAACGCAGAGGCGCAAAGAACGCAGAGAAGCGCAGAGCTAAAAAAGTCAAAATTCCCTCTCCGCGTCCCTCTGCGCCTCTGCGCCTCTGCCTTTCTCCGCCTGCGTCCGCCCTTCACTTCATCTTGACGCCGCCCCGCAGAGGTTTATTTTCAGGGCATGAAGAAGATTTCTCTAGTGCTTTTGCTCGTCACGCTCACCGTGGCCACCGCGTTCGCGCAGGACGCCAACCAGCAGCAACTCGACCAGTTGCGCGGAAAACTCCAGGACATCGTCGATGCCCAAGATGCCCAAAACAAACGCATCGATGAACTGTCCAAACGCATCAGCGAACTCGCCGACAAGGTCAACACGCCGCAAGTGAACAACAGCGCCAGCGCCGATGACCTAAAAGCCCTCGCCGACAGCGTCAAAGAGATCGACCGCAAACGCCAGAGCGACCGCGAACTGATCCTCAAAGAGATCGACAAGCTCGGCAACGCGACCACCGGCGGCAGCAGCAGCGGCCGACACTCCCACGTCTCCGCCCCGCCGGCGACCACCACCACGTCAACGGAAGCGCCGACTGCACCCGCCGGCCCGCAGACCGGCCATCCCTATACTGTGGCCGAAGGCGATACGCTCTCTGCCATCGCCAAAGCCTATCGTGATCAAGGTGTGAAAGTGACCACCAAGGACATCTTGAACGCCAACCCCGGCCTCGACGCCACCAAGCTTTACGTCGGCAAAAAAATCTTCATTCCCGATCCGGCTGCGGCCAGCAAGTAAGCCGTTTCCAACAAACGCAGAGACGCAGAGGACGCAGAGAAAATAATGAACCATGACACCTTCTTCTCTGCGCCGCCCAGCGTTTTCTGCGTCTCCGCGTTTCTCCCGTCCTTTCAGGAACAGTTGATCTCTCTGTCATGAACTGCATCGTCACCGCCGGCCCCACCTACGAACCGCTGGATGACGTCCGCCGCCTGACCAATTTTTCCACCGGCAAGCTTGGCACCCAGCTCGCCAATTATCTCGCGGCCCGCGGCCATAAGGTCACGCTGCTCATCGGCGAATCATCCACCTGGCCCGGCGAACGCAAAGCGCAAACGGTCAAAGTCTTCACCTCCACCAAAGACCTGCGGGCCAAGCTGAAATCATTCGCCGGCAAAAAAATCGACGCCATCTTTCACGCCTCCGCCGTCAGTGATTTCACCTTTGGAAAAATGTTCACCCGTGACGCCGCCGGCGAACTGGTTTCTTTCAAGCCATCCAAGAAGATTTCCACGCGCGGTGGCAACCTCTTC
>DASZCA010000316.1:0-25569 GCA_035943555.1 Verrucomicrobiia bacterium | reverse complement strand
ATTGGTTCCCCAGTTCACAAATGCAGGTTTCAACCGGATCCGGGGCACGCTTTATTTGGAAGACATCATCCCGACGAATCTCTGCGCCAGCCTCGCAGACTATACCAACAACGTGCACAACATCCAAAATCCGGCCGGCTGGAATTTCAGCGGGCTGGACTGGCTGAATTCGGCCACCAATTACGGGTTGAAAATTCTCGCGGTGTTTGCCTATACACCCGCATGGCTTTCCTGCAACAGCAATTGGAATGGCGTCCCGAAAAATTGGGCCGTGTGGCAGGAGATCTGCAATAAAGTATATGCCCGCTACCGAGACCAGATCCACTGGGTGGAACCGTGGAACGAGACCGAATATTTCCTCGATCTTGCTGGCAGCACCTACACCAGCCCCGCATCGTTTCACGCCGACTTGTATTATTACACGGCGCAAGCCGTACGGGCGGCGGGGGGAACCAACGTGCCCGTCGGAGGATTTGCCCAGTCGGTGAATGATTTTCTGACAGCCCGGGCCACGTTGCAATATTTGATCAATCGCTACGGCCTCGCCTGGGTTAAAACCAATTACAATTTTTACTCCTGCCACCAGTATTGGGGCGATGCGGCGGAGCTGGATACCGTCTCCATCAGCCAGGTGTTGCAGGGACTGGGATTGAATGCCAGCCTGCCGGTCTTTCTCGATGAATGGAATTATCCCTACTGGTGGGCGGACACCGGGGAATACACCGGGCAACCGGCCATCGGGTTTGCCGGAAAATGCCTCGCCAAAATCCTCAGGCGCGGAATCTCCGCCGATTATTATGCCTTCACGCAGTTATACGATCCGGGTTCGCTCGCGCTCTATCCGCAAGCCGTGTCCTTCAAGGTCGCCGCCGTGACCTTGGGGCTTGAACAAGGCGGAAAGACAATCAATCAGTCGTTGGATTCAAACATCGATTCGGTCGCCGCCGTGAACCCCGACGGAAATTCAGTCATCTATCTTGCTAATTATAGCAGCCTGGCCAAACGGGTTTGCCTCAACTTGACCGGCCTAGCGAATCCGGCCGTGACCGGATCAGTCTACATTGGAAGCATTGCCAATGATGGCAGCACGCCTTGTCAGAAATTCTCCTTGAATGTGATCAACCACACCGCGTCCTTCACGATGGATATGGCTTCAAATTCGGTCGCCGGTGTGATTATTAACGGCTCCGTTCAAACCACCAACCAGATCCTCAACCCCGTCATCAGCAATATTGCCATCAGTTCCAGCCAGACCGTTTCATCCTTCTATCCGGACTACGATGCGTATCAGGCGGTGGATGGCTTGAAAAAAATCACCGATCACGGGGAGTGGGCTTCCAACGGCGAAAAAAATCCGTCGATCCAGCTTGCGTGGACTACCAACATGATCGTGACGAAAGTGATCCTTTGGGATCGTCCCAATTTGACGGATGCCGCCAATAAGGGAGTGCTCTATTTCAGTGACGGCAGCCATATCAATGTTCCCTTTCTGGCCAATGACGGAAGCCCTGCCGAGGTGAACTTCCCGGCGAAAAGCGTTAACTGGATCAAATTCCAAGTGACCGGTGGGACTGGGATGAATGTGGGTCTGTCAGAGTTTGAGGTCTTTGGCTCCTTGCTTCCATCTCTCACCTCAAATGTGGCTGTAACGGCCGTTCCCGTCCTCAATATTGATTTGAGCGGCGGGCAGGTGACGATTTCCTGGGATACCTCGCTTACGGGTTGGACGTTGCAAACGTCGCCAACTCTTACCGGCACCCCTTGGACAACAGTTCCCGGAGTCTTCAACAACAGCGTAACCCTTCAGCCATCGCCGGCCAGCAGCGTGTTTTTTCGGTTGATCGCAAATTGAAAATCCGGCTCGGATGGCCGATCCTGTAGGCGCCAAGGAACGGGGAGCGGACCGGACCCGAGGATCGAAGCAGGCGCAGGGGATTTGCGATTTCTGAAAAGGATATCGACCCGGGCGTAATGCGACATCGAGTTCGGCGGTGTAGTCTTTAACGCAGAACGCGGCCGGGCATTTCTGCGGGGGTGTATCGGCACAATCAGGCTCCGTACCGGCATGGCCAAGAGATAGCTGACAAGGCCCCAAGCAGCACAAGTTGCTATTTTTCAAATTTGTTCTTGCAAGAAAATTCATCCGTCCAAGGTATGTTAAGACATCGGGAAACAGTTGCTGGCTTGTAAACCAGACTGTTGCCAACCGGCCTTGGGAGAGGCACGGTGGCCAGATAAACTCCTCGGGGAGCTTGTCGATGTGGGTGGCAAAAAGCCCCCAATGAAATCTCCTGCGGCATCAAGCCGCAATCCCGGTGTGTTGGAAACGACACGCCATGAAAACGCAAAACTCGGGGAGAGGTGCCAGTTCTCGCCCCACCTCCAGCGGAAGCGGCAGCCAAATTCAATAAGGCCAAAGACATTCGTGGACACGAAATCTCTGGTCTCTGGGAACGTAATGGGCGCTACTATTTAAAAATTTCTCTTCCAGGTAAGGGCTGCCGCCGCGTGCCGTTGCGTGATGAACAGAGCCAGCCGGCAAGAACCATTTCTGAAGCTGTTGCTGCTGCCGCCGAGTTGAGAAAAAAGACGCGGCAGGGAGAGCTTCCGGTTTCACAACGGGCACCACGTTTCAATGAATATGTAAAGCATTACATCACAGTCATAACTGCAAAGGATGCAAAAAAGAAAAAGACGATAAAACACGAGGAGAGCGTTCTCAATGGCTGGGCTGAGTTCTTAAACGGCACAAAGCTGAATCAAATCACGCTGCGACACATCGGGGCTTATGTTACCCAGCGCAAGGTGGAAAAAATAAGCAATCGAACCGTGAATCTGGATGTACTCACGCTCAACAACTGCCTGAAGTTTGCCCGACGCGAAGGATGCCTATCTGGCAAACTTCCGACCGAAGGTTGGGAACGCCTACCCTACAAGGCGCCTAAACGTGATTTTTATTCGAAGGAAACCATCGAGAAAATTTGTGCGACGGCCGTCGCCCTGAAAGATGATGGCTCGCCAAAATATAAAAATGGCGAGTTGCTGGCCGACGTGCTGCGATTCTTACGGTGCAGCGGGGCGAGAATCACTTCGGCTTTGGCGACGCATTGGAGTGATATAGATTTTGAACGCCGGCAGGTCCATCTTCGAGAGACAAAGTATGACAAGCAGAACATTGTTGTAGATTTCAACGCGGAACTGGAAGCCCATTTGCGTGACATGCACGCACGCCGGCAACCAGATTCAGATTTCCTATTTCCAGGGACTCGGACAGACGGCAGCGTGGGGTCTGTTCGGAAAAGTCTGGAGCTGGTTCGCGCCGAAGCTGGCTTCCCAACGTTCGGCTTTCATGATTGCCGCCATACCTTCATCTCCTGCGCCGTCATGAGTGGGGTGGACATCCTCACCGTAGCGCAGTGGGTTGGCCATGCTGACGGGGGCGTCCTCATTGGGAAGGCATACGGTCATTTGTCTTCAGAACACCGACAGCGCGCGGCGCAGAAAGTTATATTTGAACAGGGCGCCCAGACAGCGCCGACAATCGCCAGCGCCCTCGTTGACCCGTCGAAATTAACACCCGCGGAACTGATTAACCTCCTCCACCGCTCACAACAGCCAGCCCAGCCAGTCGTGGCGGCGCTTTGATCATGAACCATTGCCAATCCTCGAAGCTGACCTCGTGCGCAGGTGGGACGATCCGCGAAAAATATCGGATCGTGCTGTCGAACGGCAGCTCCGCCCGGGGTGCCCAAATGGGCCGGCTCAACCTGCTCCCTGCGTCTGCTCCAAGCTTAGTAGATCAAGCCCGGCGTCGCGCGCTCCGTATCTACTTGCTTGAAAAAGGCCAAAATCACGCTGGCACTGGCTGAAGTATCAAGTTCGAATTCCCTATTAGCAGGTCGCCCCGATTAAGTCGGGGATCCCCGTTTAGAAATCGATTTCGTCAGCAGCACAAACCGCAGCACAAACGGGTTTTTACCAGAAGCTGAATTCGCGTAAGTCGTTGTGAGAGTGGTGCACCCAATAGGAGTTGAACCTATAACCTGCTGATCCGTAGTCAGCCGCTCTATCCAATTGAGCTATGGGTGCCCCAAAAAACGGAGCGTCAGAATACCGGCAGGACCGCAAATGGCAAGTTTTATCAGATCAAAAAAATTAACCGATCTTTTTCCACAGATCTCCCGGCACCGGCACCGCTCAAAAATCTTGGAAACCGGATTCCAACGGAATCGGTGCGCCCGTTGCTGCCATCGCGTGCCCGTTTGCTTTTGCCCGGTTTGCATGTTTATGGGTGCCTTGGCTGGAGGCGGTCTTGGATGGTGCATAACGCACCACTTCCGGCTGGCTGTGCGTTTTGCTGGCGCCGACCAGTTGGAGCAGTTCCGTCACGGCCTCACGCATGGTGCGCGATTGGGAACTCAGTTCATGCGCTGCGGCCGCGCTTTCCTCCGCCCCGGCGGCGTTGCCCTGCGTCACCTTGTCCATCTGACCGACGGCCGTGTTGATCTGGGTGATGCCCTGTGTCTGTTCGCGAGAAGCGCCGGCGACTTCTGTCGCCAGTTCGTCCATCTCGCGCGCCTTGGCCACGATGTCGTTCAAAGTCAGGGTCACCTTGCCGCTCAATTCCACTCCGCGGGCGGTGTTGGTGATGGCGCCTTCGATTTTGGCGGCGGTTTCCTTGGCGGCCTGGGCGCTGCGCTGGGCGAGGTTGCGGACTTCATCGGCGACGACGGCAAAGCCCATGCCGGCTTCGCCGGCGCGGGCGGCTTCCACGGCCGCGTTCAGCGCGAGGATGTTCGTCTGGAAGGCGATCTCATCGATCGTCCGGATGATCTTCGCGATGTCATCGCTCGAATTCTTGATCGTTTCCATCGCGGCGGACATGGCCCGGATATCTTCCGCGCCTTTGTCGGCGGCGGCGCGCGTTTGTTTCGCGAGATGGTTGGCCTTGCCCGCGTTTTCAGCATTGTTCTTCGTCATGCTGGTGAGTTCTTCGAGCGACGCGCCGGTCTCCTCGATGGAAGACGCCTGTTCGCTGGAACCTTCGGCCAAGGACTGGCTGGTGAGCGTGATGGCGGAGGCGGCGGAGCTGACTTGCTCGGAAACTTCCTGCAATGCGCTGATATTTTTGTGAAGAACTTTCTGGATCGCGCCGGCCTGGATTTTACCGACCATGATGGCGCACAAAACCAGGATGCCGATCGCCAAAAGCCCTAAAATGCGTGAATTGTCCGCCTGGGCGATCTCCTGCTGGTTTGCGTGTTCGGTCTTTTGTAGAAAATTATCCAGCAGCTTGTTTTCCACCTCGCGTTGGGGCAGGTAGGAGGTCTCGTAAAAATCAATGGCGGCCTTGGGGTCGGTGGCGATGAGCTCCATGACTTTGTCTTCCAGCGGATTGAGCGTGTGGCCGTCAAAATCTGCCACGGCGACGATGCCGGCCATGAGGTCCGGTTTGCCGGCCAGCAGGGATTTTAGCAGGTCGATCTGTTTATCCAAATCGTGGTCCGCCGAAAGTTTGCGGTTTTTTTCCTGTTCGTTCCTGGGGTCCAGCAGCATTCCACGCATGCCATCGCTCATCTGGAGGAGATCGAGGCGCATTTGCGCCGTTGTCGCCGTGACCTGCTGGCGACGTTCTTCAACCTGATGACGGCTCCGGCTGTCGCTTTGGTCAAACCATGCTTTCAACGCGAGCCCGGCGAGAAAAAGGCAGAACAATGTTCCCAGTGCAAAATAAAGGCGTTGCGCTATGGTGCGATTGTTCATGCTGCTGGGTTTGGCTTAAAAAGCTGTCAAGCCACGCAGGCGGCGGCGCTCAAAGACTGGATGCCCACCACTTCGTCGATATTCAACAGGGACTTGACCACGCCTTTCACTTTGGCAATGCCGATGATGTAGTCGGTGGCGATCTGCCCGCCGAAATTGGGCGTCTCCTCGATGTCGCCCTCGGCGATGTTGATGACTTCCTCCACGCCGTCCACGATCAGGCCCATCTGCGTGTTCTTGCCATCCGGCAATTTCACCTGCACGACCACGATGCAGTTCTGTTCCGCGCTGGTGACGGCAAAACCAAAACGCACGCGCAGGTCCATGACCGGGATGATTTTTCCGCGCAAGTTGATGACCCCGCGGATGTGTGCCGGCATCTGCGGAACGGCGGTGATGGCCGTGACGCGGATGATTTCACGCACCTTGAGCACGTCGATCCCGTAGGACTCGGCCTGCAGGTTGAAAGTCAGATATTTTCCGGCAACGCGGTTCACGCCGGCTGGTTTCCGCTGGATGTTTTCAGTAGCCATCACATTTGTATCGGCGTTTGGTCTTGAAACTTTAAGGAATGTGGAGAAGCGCCCGCAGTTTTCCTAAAAAAATGCCACCGGTTTTGAGCCGGTGGCATAAGTTGCAAGCGGACATGCCCGGTGGGGTCCGGCAAGGAAACTTTTAAAAGTCCCGGAATCCGGCTTCCAGCGGGATTTCGGATTCGCGGCCGTGGCCGGTGACTTTTGCCGGCGCATGATGCCCGTTGCCGTTGTGCCCGAGACCATTGCTGGCCGGGAATTTTTTCGCGGCCTTGATCACAGGGGCGGTTTGGGGCGGCGTGGCGGAAGTGCCGGCCTGGCCAACCAAGCGCAGGAGGTTTTCCACCGCTTCTTTCATGGCGGATGCCTGGGCGTTCAATTCCTGGGCGGCGGCGGCGCTCTCCTCCGCGCTGGCCGCGTTGTCTTGCGTGACCTTGTCCATCTGGCCCACGGCTGAATTGATCTGGGTGATGCCCTGTGTCTGTTCGCGGGAAGCGCCGGCGACTTCCGCCGCCAGTTCGTCCACCTGTCGCGATTTGTTCACGATTTCATTCAATGCTTCCGAAACTTTTGTGCTGATCGTCACCCCGCGGGCGGTGTTGGTGATGGCGCCTTCGATTTTGGCGGCGGTTTCCTTGGCGGCCTGGGCGCTGCGCTGGGCGAGGTTGCGGACTTCATCGGCGACGACGGCAAAGCCCATGCCGGCTTCGCCGGCGCGGGCGGCCTCCACGGCCGCGTTCAACGCGAGGATGTTGGTCTGGAAGGCGATCTCATCGATCGTCCGGATGATCTTCGCGATGTCATCGCTCGAATTTTTGATGTCCTGCATCGCCGAACTCATGGCCTGCATGTCGGTGGCGCCTTTTTCCGCCGAACTCCGCGCCTCGCGGGACAGTTCGTTGGCTTTCCGCGCATTTTCAGCGTTGCGTTTGGTCACGCTGGACATTTCCTCGAGCGATGCGCTGGTTTCCTCGATTGAGGAAGCCTGTCTGCTTGAACCATCGGCCAAAGTCCGGCTGGAATCGGAAATGGCGGCGGCCGAACCGATCAGTGAGTGCGAAACTTCGCCCAGCTTTTCCGCCAGTGCGTTGAGGGCGGCGCGGACCCGGCTGGAATTCAAGGTGACGAGCAGCGCGGCCAGCATGGCAAAGCCGATGCTGGTGGAACCAAGCATCACCACGAAGCGGCGCACCCGGTTGAAGCTGTCCACGGTGAAGCTGGTGCGCTCACCGGCGACCTTGTCGCAATACTTGGTCACCGCGTCAGCGGCTTCATTGAGACGGGTGACCTTGGCGGGGGCGTCTTGGTCCAGCAATTTCATCGCCGTGGCAAAATCCTTGTCGATCTGCCCGCGGATCTGGGTCATCGTGCTGACATAATCGTCAAAACTCGTCTGCAACGTGGCCACATATTCATGGCCTTCGCCGCCGGGATAAAGCTGGTTCAGCGCGGCGAGCGTTTCCACGTTCTTTTTCAGCACCGCATCCACCTCGGTGATCTTGGCGGGCCGGTCCTTGTCCTGCGCGAACATGAGTTCGTATGAATGCAGGCGGTAGACGGCGAGGCCTTCTTGCAACGAGGCCAGCAGGCGCAGGCTCGGCAGGCCTTCTTTTTCCAATCCGGTCGTGGTGCTCACACCCCGGTCACAGATCTGCCAGAGCACGCAGCCCTGGACGATCAGAAAAATCAGCAACAGGCCGACGATGCCTTGGATGGTGCGAAAGCTGTTCTTGATGGAGATCTGCTGTTTTTGTTTCATTAAAATGGGAAGCGCGCCGCGGTTTTGACCGCGGCGCGCAAGGTTATTTGATGTCGAGTTTTTTCACGCCCGTCAGCGCCGCATCGGCCGGCACGATGGCGATGGCGCCCTTGGTCGAGGCGACCAGTTGCACGAGTTCCGCGGCGTCCGCCGCCTTTTTAGGTTCCTGGCCGCGGCCGGAAAAGGCGAGGCGTTGCCAGAACGTTTTGAAGGCGCTCGTGTCCATACCGCAGGCCTGCTGGAGCGCGGCATCCGTCTTGTCCGGCAACACGGTGATGATGACCGCCTGGCCGCCGTCCCAATACTTGGTTTTGCCGGTATAAATATCCTTGAGCGCATCCGCGCTCAGGCTGTCAGCGGCGACGCCCGAGTTGGCGATCACCACCGCGCCGTCCAACGCACGGGCGTTGAACGTGCCGGCACCGAGGCCGACCACCAGGCAACCGATCTTGATCAGGTTCAATTTCATAAATGGGTTTCTCCGGGTTTAGAAGCTGAACGTGGATTTCACCGCCAGCATGAACCAGCCATTGTTGTTACGGACCGGATTGTGGGCATTATCTGCCAGCAATGCCGTTCCTTGGATGTAATGGCCTTCCACCTTTAGCACCCACCAGGGCTTCGGATCGAAGCGCAAGGACAGGGCCAGATCTTTTTGATAGGCATCGGACTTCGGCGTGGTTGAGCCGCCATCACGGTCATCTACATTTGCGTAGTCCTCGGTGTAATATGTACCGGCCTCAAACCATTTGTTGAAACGATAGGACGCCCCGACATACCACACGTCGGTGCCGGTATGGGTTGTGGGCCCGATCACGCCGTTGACTTCATCGTGGTTTTGATAAGCTGAATACTTGTACTCCGCCTGGAAGGTCCATGACTTCACCACATATTCCAGCGAATAATGTTCTTCCATGGCCTCGATCACGGAATGGTTTGAGCCGCCGCCAAACTGCGGCGGGACATTCACGTTGTAGTCGTAGCTGAATCCCAGCGCGTCATAGATGGCAAACCCGGCGCGCAGGCCATCCACCGGAGTGTTATACCAGACTTGCATGCCGACTTCGGGGAAACCGTTCACACCGAGATATTGGGTCGGCGCATTGCGCAGGCTGTCCTGCAACAACCGGGCTATGCCGCCATCGCCGGAGATGTTGACTTGGCCGCCGTAAATTTCATACGAAATGTTGCCGGCTTTGCGCAGGTCGAAGTTGCCGAAAATCGAGCCGCCATCAATGGAGCCCGTGAAATCGCGCCAACGCGCATCATACATGCCCTGCGGCAGCAGGACCGAGGTGCGGGCCAGGTCGATGTCCTGGATGGAGTTGTAAATGCCTTCCGGGCGGCGGATCCGGCCGGCACGGATGCCGAATTGGTCACAAAAAGTATAGTCAACCGACGCATAGTCCAACGCCGGGTAATATTCGCCCACGTTGCCGACGTCGAACAAAAATCCCTGGACGGCGATGTGCGTGCGCGGAAACGGGTTCATGGAAGCATTGACCGCGGCTTCCGAAAATTTAAAGGAACCGCGCTTGGAATTGTCAGCCAGATAATTGTAGCCGGTCGAATCCAAGAAGCCCTGGCTGGCAAATCCGTGAAAATCCACGGGAGGCATGTTGGTGCCGAGATTCAATTCATATGCCTGGGCGCCGCCGGCGGCGAGGATGCTTGCAGTCAGTGCCAGAATGGTTTTATGAGTGTATTTGGGGTTGATCATATTAGATTCAAATATTCGGGGTGGTATCGGCGGCGGCGGCGAAACCTTTAGTCTTTTTTAGGGAACAGGTTTCAGATAAACCGCTGGTTGTACCAGCTTTAGACAGTGTTTGATGTTGCCCAAACTTTCCGAATGCCCCACCAGCAGATGTCCGCCGGGCACCAGCCAATCGGTAAGTTGCGCCACCAAAGCCTCTTGCGTGGGCCGGTCAAAATAGATCATCACGTTGCGGCAAAAAATCAGATGGAACGGTTGCGGGAACGGATAGGGCGGCTGTAATAGATTCAAATGATGAAAGCGTACGCGTTCCCGCAACTCCGCTTTCACGCGAAATTTCCCCTCGCGTTCGCCCACGCCCTTCTGAAAATATCGGCGTACCTGTTCCGGGCTTACGCCTGCCAGCCGTTCCGCGTCATAGATTCCCTGTTGTGCCACCGCCAGCACCCGGGTCGAGATGTCCGTCGCCTCGATTTGCCAGGCGCCTGCGGCGGCCGCGGCCAGATGTTCCGCAAGGTGGATGGCGATGGTGTAAGGCTCTTCACCCGTCGAACTCGCCGCGCTCCACACCCGCAACGTCTCACCCCGGCTTGCCGGGTTCGTCTGCCAGGCGGGCAGGAATTTTTTTTCCAAGAATTCAAAATGTTTCAGCTCGCGGAAAAAATGCGTGTGGTTCGTCGAGATCCGGTCGATGAGGAAAGTCAGTTCCTGCTCGCCCGCGGGTGAACGCAGCAGGTCACAGTATTCTGAATAATCGTTCAGGTGCAGTTCCCGCAGCCGTTTGGCGAGCCGGGAAGTGATCAGGACGCGTTTTTCCGGCCCCAGATTGATGCGGCTGCGCTCATAGATGAGATCGCGCAAAAATTGAAAATCTTCATTGCCCAGCGCCGGCCCCCCCGCGGATGCGGCACCTGTTCCCGGAGGTTTGGACCTGAAAAGGGTGGGGGTTTTCATTTTACGACAGCAACCGTTTGACATCCTTGAGCAGTTCGTCCGCCGTGAACGGCTTTTGCAACACCACGTCCGCGCCTGCCGCTTTCGCCTCCGCCACGCGATTTTCCTCGCCCAGGCCGGTGATGACGATGCTCTTCAAGCCGGGTTGCATCATCTTCAATTCGCGCAACATCGCCGGGCCGTCCTGTTGCGGCATCATCACATCGCTGACCACGAGCTTGATTTCGTTGCGGTGCTTGGAGAAGACGCTGGCGCCTTCGCGTCCATCTGCGGCCGTGATGGTGCGGTAACCGTTGCGGTTCAAAATGGCGCTCGCGAGCCGCCGCACGGCCGGTTCGTCATCCACCACCAAGATCAGTTCATCACTGCCCTTCACGTTTTCTCCGGGCTTGTTTTCTTTTTCGCCGGCTTCGTTTTCTCCGGGAGCGGCCGGGATATGGATGCGGAAGGTCGTGCCGCATCCCGGCTGGCTTTGCAGATGGACAAAACCGCCGTGGTTTTCCGTGATGCCCAAGACCGTCGGCAGGCCCAGTCCCGTGCCCTGGCCGAGCGGCTTGGTGGTGAAGAACGGATCGAAAATTTTGTCGAGCAGTTCTGTCGGGATGCCGGTGCCCGTGTCGGACACGGAAATGACCACGTAAGTTCCCGTTTTGGCCTTCGGATGGATTTTTGCGCCCGCCGCATCCAACTCCATCCGGCTCAGCCCGATGGTCAGCGTGCCGCCGTTCGGCATCGCATCCCGCGCGTTCACGCACAGGTTCATGATGACCTGCTGGACCTGGGTTGCATCGCCTAACAGGATGCAAGGCTGCTTGGCGATGCTAGTGTTGACTTCGATGGAGCGGGGAAAGGTTTCCCGGGCGATGCGCTGCATCTCCTGGATGAGATGCTTCGGATTGATCAAAATGCGCTGGCCTTCCACGCCGCGCGCAAACATCAATACTTGGCGGATGATATCTGCCCCGCGCCGTGAACAGGTTTCCAGCGTCTGGAAACAGGCTTTCATGCCCTCGTCCTCGGAATTGTCCTTGATGAACTGCACGGCCATCATGATCGGCGCCAGCACGTTGTTCAAATCGTGCGCCAGCCCGCTGGCCAGCGTGCCGATGCTTTCCAGCCGCTGTCCGCGCAGCAATTGTGATTCAAGCTGCTTTTTCTCCGTGATGTCCGCGTTGACGATGAGGATGGCCTTGGGCCGGCCATCGCGCTCCCGCATCAGGGTCCAGCGGCTTTGGATGATCAATTCCCGTCCGTCGCGGGATTTATGCTTCATCTCGCCCGTCCATTCGCCTGCCTGCATCACCGCCTGCAAAGCGCGGGTGGTTTCGGACGGATCCTGGCAGGACAACAATTCCGTGGTGGTGCTGCGTTGCGCCTCGGCCGGCGTCCAGCCGTAAAGGCGTTGCGCGCCAGCGTTCCAATAGATCACCCGGTCGGAAAAATCGCGGACGAAAATGGCGTCTTGCGTGATGTCCAGCAGCGCCGCCTGCGAACGGATCTGTTCGTCGGCCCGGACGTTTTTGGTGATGTCTTCCAGGCACATCAGCACGCGCACGGTGCTGTGGAACTGGATGCGCTCCGTCGAGACCAGCAGCACCACCTGCACCGGCTGGCCGCTGCGCGTCAGGGTCTTCGTCATCCGCACCTGCTTCATGCTCTTGCCGGTCGTGAGCGTCTCCATGAGCACACGCCGCAGATTGCAGCCCAGGCACGCGGCCGGCTGGCCGCACGCGGCGCCCGGTTCGGCGGAAGGATTCTTGCACCGGAAAAATTCACCCAGCCGCAATGGTGAATTGATTTCCTTGCTCAGGCTCGCGAATTCTATCGCCGCATGATTGGCGCGGACGATCTGCAAGTCTTCGTCGAACAGGCATAGCACGTTCGGCACACGGTCATAAACGATGGACAGTTCCGCCTCGCTGCGCCGCGCGGCCTCCCGCGCCAGCAAACGGTCAAATTGCGTCGCCAGATAGTTGGCCAGCCCGGTCGCCGCCTTCACCACGCGCGGTTCGACTTCGGTTTGCTGGTGATGCGCCAATGAAAGCGTCCCGATGATTTTACCGTCCGATTTGATCGGCACGCAGACAAACGTCTGCACGCCCAGGACGCGCAGGATCGGTGCCGCGTATTCGCGCCGGCTGGCGACATTGTTTTCCACCAGGATCTCCCCCGTATGTGCGACCTGGCCGGAAAGAGTCACATCCATCGGCACCTCGAACGGCGAGGGCATTTCGTGCAGCGGAATGCCGTGGGCGCCGCGATAGATCATCACGGCCCGGTTGAAATCGCACAGTTCGATGGAGACCATCGGGAAATCTGTCATGCCGCTCGTTTCGCGGGCGATCGTATCGAAGACCGACTGCTCGGACCCGCCGGACAGCATGACTTCCGAGATGCGGTGAAAAGCGGTCAGTTCGCGGTTTTGCCAGAATAATTCCTGCTCCGCGCCCCGCGGCTTGCCGCCGGGGCGTGACAGGGCCGTGGTGTTTTCCGCCGGGTCCGCCGGCTCGCACTCGTTCAAAATGGCGCTCATTTCAGGTGGTTCGCGAAGGGACAATCTGTCCCATACTCCTTTCGGCAAAAAATGACGGGCACTTGAGCCCGGTCGGCAAACTTTTCGGGGCGGCAAAACTTTCCTAAAGCCGTGCCGGTCTTTGCCGATAACAGCGGTGGCCAGGCAGACGAGACTGGCTGGACGGGGTGCGCTCGATCAGGCGCCTGGTTCATTGCACGACATCTAAAAATGTTCCATGAACGGCGACATCCAGAATCTGCCACGGTCACTGCCCGGCCGCCTGGGCAACCCGATTGATTTAATTTATGCCACCGACAAGCAGATGGGTCATCCCGCCGCCACGCAAAACTCTCGTGGTGGGCGTGGCGGACATGGCGGTGAGCAACGATGCCAGCGCGGAAATCGTCACCTATTCCCTTGGCTCCTGCCTCGGGATCACCATTTACGATCCGCTGAAAAAAATCGGTGGTTTGCTTCATCTTATGCTGCCTGCCTCGAACATTGATCCGGTCAAGGCGAACCAGATGCCGTACATGTTCGTCGATACCGGCGTGCCCCGCCTGTTTCACGCGGCCTACAATCTGGGTGCGGACCGCACCCGCCTCGTCATCAAAGTCGCCGGCGGTTCCCAATTGCTGGATGCCCAGGGGATTTTCAACATCGGTTCCCGCAATATTGAATCCTTTAAGAAGCTTCTCGCCCAACAGGGCCTGAACATCCATGCCAACGACACCGGCGGCGTGGCCTCCCGCACCCTGCGGTTGGATCTCGCCAACGGCAACAGCACCATCAAATCCCCCGGCGTTGAAGCCTACCCCCTCTAAAATCGCATGACTACTGCCGCCCTTAATCCGCCCTCGGCCGCCCAACAACTCGTTGACCGCGTCAAAAACATGCCGCTGGTCTCCCAGGCCGCGCTCCGGCTCGTCAACCTGCTTGACCAGCCGGAAGCCGACAATGACGAGATCGTCAACGCCATCAAGTGCGACAACATTCTCACCGCAAAATTGTTGCGGGCCTGCAACTCCCCCTATTTTGGTTTGGAGGAACCCGTTGAGTCCGTGGATCAGGCGGTCATGATCCTGGGCCATCAGCAGATTTTGCACATCGTTCTCACGCTCGCCTTCAGCAGCGCCATGGTCGTGCCGTTGCCCGGCTATGCGGTCGAAGCGAGCGAACTCTGGCGCCACTCGCTCATCACCGCTTCGGCGGCCGAGATTATCGCCGTGGAAGCCAATGGTATCAGCCTCGAGAAGCCTGTCGCCTTCACCGTCGGTTTGCTGCACGACATCGGCAAGCTCGTCATGAGCCAGGCGCTTACGCCCGATGTGCAGGCGACCATCCGCCAGCTCATCGAGAAAGAAAAGATTTCCCGCAGCGAGGCGGAAAAGACCGTGTTGGGAACCGATCATGGCGAGGTCGGCGCCTGCCTTTTGAAAGGCTGGCATCTGCCGGAAAAAATCATCGAGGCGGCGGCCAATCATCATAATCCTGTTTTTGAACCGGCTCCGCAGCTTTCGGTGGTCACGCATCTGGCGAACTGCCTGGCGCATCTGGCCGGTTCCGCCCCCGGTTGGGATGGATTTGCCGTGCGCGTCAATCCGCAGGCCATCGTTGCGCTCGAGATCCGCGAGGACCGGCTCGAAAACATGGTCGTCGAAGTCCGCGCCTCGTTCGACAAAGTGGACCAGTTCATGAGCATGTCATGAGTCTTGCAAAAAAAATTCGTGTCTTGGTGGTGGATGATTCGGCCGTCGTGCGCCGGATGATCACCGAGTCATTGTCTTTGGATCCCGAGATCGAGGTCGTCGGCACTGCGTGCGATCCCTTTGTGGCCCGGGACAAGATCTTGGAATTGAATCCCGATGTGATGACCCTGGACATCGAGATGCCGCGCATGGACGGACTGACGTTTCTCCGCATCCTGCAGCAGCACCGGCCCATGCCGATCATCATCATCAGTTCGTTGACGCAGGCCGGTTCGCGGGCCGCGTTGGATGCGATGGAGTTTGGGGCCGTCGATGTTCTGGCCAAGCCCCAATCCGCCTGGAACCTCGGTGACTTGCGCGATCAACTCGCCCGCCGCGTCAAAGGTGCCATGCGCGCCCGGCTTAGCAATCTCCGTCCCGCTGGCGCCAAGTCCGCGCCCGTTGCCCACGCCGAAGGCGGGGCGCATTATCAATCCCGGCAATTGGTTGTCATGGGCGCTTCCACGGGCGGCACGGAAGCCCTCAAGGATGTGCTCACCCGTCTGCCGGACGGTTTGCCCGGCATCCTGATCGTGCAGCATATTCCGCCCATCTTTTCCAAAACGTTTGCCGAGCGCCTGAATGAGGTCTGCGCTTTTGAAGTGCGTGAAGCCGCCCATGGCGATGAAGTGCGCCCCGGCATCGCGTTGATCGCCCCGGGGGACTATCATATGGTCGTCAATTGGGAAAATAACACATATCGGGTTCAGCTTCGCCAAGATCCGCCGATACACCATACGCGACCGGCCGTGGACATGCTGTTCAACTCTGCTGCACGTTGCGCGGGAGCCTCCGCCGTCGGAGTGCTCCTCACCGGGATGGGCCGTGATGGTGCGCAAGGCATGCAACAGCTCAAGGCCGCCGGCGCCGTCAATCTGGTGCAGAACGAACAAACGTGTGTGGTTTACGGCATGCCCCGTGCTGCCGTGGAGTTGGGCGTGGCGGACCGCGTCCTCCCGCTTGACCACATTCCGCATGCCATTTTGCATGCCCTGCGTGAAGGTACCGCCGCAAAAAATGACAAATCCGTGGCCGCCAAATGAATAATTTATGACCCAGACCCTCCAACTTCCCAGCGTATGCGATTTCATGACGCGCCACCTCGTGGACGTGTTTGAGACGATGTTGTCCATGCCGGTCGCCCTCCGGCCGGGCGCGCCGATGCCGGATTTTGACAGCCGCGTCACGGGCTCCGTCGGCTTTGCCGGCGACAAGGTCACCGGTGCGATATACCTGCATATGTCGGCCCCCTTCGCCCAAATCGCCGCCGCCGCCATGCTGGGCCTTAAGCCCGAGGAGATTTCTGACGAAAATGAAGTGAACGATGTCGTGGGCGAGGCCACCAACATGGTCACCGGCGGTTTGAAATCCTGGCTGTGCGATTCCGGCGCGGAATGCGCCATGAGCACGCCCGCCATCATCCGCGGCAAGTCGTTCGCCATCGAACCCATGCCCGATGTGGCGCGCGAATGCCTGGTGTTCGCGCATGAAGAAAATTTTGTCGTGGTCGAACTCCACATCAAGTTGAACTGAACAATTAAAATCATTTTATGGCATTAAAGATATTAAGCGTGGACGACAGCCGCACCATCCGGTTGATCGTCGGCAAGGCGTTCAAGCCTTATGAGTGCGACATGGTTGAAGCCACCAATGGCGAGGAAGGCCTCGTCGTCGCCGCCCGTGAAAAGCCCGACCTCATCATTCTCGACGTCACCATGCCCGTGATGGATGGCGTCACGATGCTCACCAAGCTCAAGGCGGACGATGCCCTCAAAGGCATCCCCGTCATCATGCTCACCGCCGAGTCCGGCCGCGAAAATGTCCTGCACATCGCCAAGCTCGGCGTGCGCGACTACCTCGTGAAACCCTTTAAAGACGATCAATTGATCGAAAAAGCCGGCCGCGTCATTCCTTTGCAAAAGAAACCTGTGCCCGCCTGATGTACCATGGCCGCTGACACCAAACAATACGATGAACTCGCCAAGCGCTACGGCTTCGCGCCCGTTCCTGAAAGCGTCTCCCGGCTGACCCAGCTGGTCGCGCAACAATATGCCGATCTTGATGAGATCGCGGCGGTGATCCAAGGCGATCCTGTCCTGACCAAGCGCCTTCTTCGCGTCGTCAACTCGCACGCCACCTGTGAGGCGGAATACACCATCGACACCGTCGAACAGGCCATCATGCGCAATGGCATGGGGGGCGCCCTCATCTTGGCGATGGGCACGCCGCTCGCGCTCGCGTTGCAAAAGGCCTTTCAGACCATGCTCGGCCTCAAGCTCGAACAGTTTCCCGCGCACCAGCTCGTCGGCGTCAATGGCGAACATATGCGCGGCTCCATCGGCTTCGCCGGCAAGGTCAACGGTCACGTCTACCTCCGCATGACCCTGCAATCCGCCCGCACCGTCGCCGCCGGCATCTTCGGTTGTAAGCCGGAAGAGATGACCAACGCGGATGAGATTCGCGATGCCATCGGCGAGCTCTTGAACATCATGACCGGCAATTTCAAGTCCAACCTCTGCGACTCCGGTCTCGATTGCAAACTCGAGCCGCCCAAGGTCGGCATCACGGACGACTATTCCACGCCCATCGAGCGTGGCGGCGGTATCGAACGCATCGCCTTTCGCAGCGGCGCCATCCACCCGTTTGTTGAAGTCACGGCCAATCCTTGGAACGGCTGACCCGCGGTACCATTTACTATGAGTGATAACAGCAGGTTCACGGCGCTGCTCGCGCAGTTGTCGACCGAGATCGCCGGCGCCCGCGCCGGGGACACCTCGGGCCAGTTTCCCATCCTCGACATCATCGGCAACCTCAAAGATCGGGCCGTCAAACAGGGTGGCCTGCAGCCTCTTGAAAAAGCCTGTGCCGATGCCTGGGAACGCCTCGTCACCATCGTCGAGTCCGGCAAACCATTTTCCACCGAGGATATCGTGTGGCTGAAAGACTTGCTGTTGTGCGTGCAGGCGCAGGCGGGAACGGCCGATATGGCCGCCGCCGCGCCCGCCGCGCCGGCCAGCAGCCCTTCCGTCGAAGCGGCCGTTGTCGCACAACCCGATCCCTTTGCCGAGGAAGACCCTTTGGTTCTCAATCTCGCCGACGATGCCGAGCTTCTCCGCGAATTCATCAACGAATCGCGCGAACACCTCGACAACATCGAGCAGGGCGTGCTCGTTCTTGAAAACCGTCCGTCCGATGCCGAGACCTTGAACACTGTATTCCGCGCGTTCCATACCTTTAAAGGCGGCGCGGGTTTCTTGAATCTCATCCCCATCAACCGGCTCGCCCATGTCCTCGAATCGCTGCTCGACCTCGCCCGCCAGCACAAGCTCACCATTGATGGCACGGTCATCGAACTTATTTTGCGCGGTCGCGACACCCTGAAAAGCTTTCTCGATGAGATTGATGGTCAGGCCACCGGCGCCCGTCCTGTCCAGCCCATCACCATTCCCACGGCCATGCTGAAATGCGAGGTCCAGGAAGCGATCGATGGCACGCCCGCCACTCCCGCTGCGGTTACCCCGGTCGCGGTTGCGGATGCTCCGGCAGAAACCGCCGCTCCCGTCGCCATTGCCGCGTCTGTCATCGCCGCCGCGCCCGCGCCCGTGGCCACCCAAGCTGCGACCTCCGCGCCTGCCGAAGCCGCCGAGCAGCCCGCCACGCAAAATTCCATCGTCAAGGTGGATACCGCCAAACTCGACAGCCTCCTCGACCTTGTCGGTGAGATGGTCATCGCCCAATCCCTCGTCAGCCAGGATCTCAGCGAAGTCGTCGGTCTCAATCCGCAGTTCGTGCGCAATGTCGCCCAGTTGAGCCGCATTACCAAGGAACTCCAGCGCGTCAGCATGTCGCTCCGCATGGTGCCCATCCGCGGCGTTTTCCAAAAGATGTCCCGCGTCGTCCGCGATGTCGGCGCCAAGCAGAACAAGAAAGTCCAGTTCATCACCGCCGGTGAAGACACGGAACTGGATCGTGGTGTCGTCGAGGAATTGAACGACCCGCTGCTCCACATGATCCGCAATTCCATGGATCATGGCATCGAGACCGCCGAAAAGCGCATCGCCGCCGGCAAATCTCCGCAAGGCACTCTCAATCTTCGCGCCTACCATCAGGGCGGCAACATCGTTGTTGAAGTCGAAGATGACGGCGCCGGCCTGAATCGCGATCGCATCCTGAAAAAAGCCATCGAACGCGGCCTCGCCAGTCCCGATGACCAGTTGACCGACGAAGAGGTTTTCAAATTCATTTTTGCCGCCGGCTTCTCCACCGCCGAGAAGATCACCGACCTTTCCGGGCGCGGTGTCGGCCTGGACGTCGTCCGCCGGAACATCGAGCGCATGCGCGGTCGCGTGGAGATTTCCTCCAAGCTGGGGCAGGGTACCCTGTTCAAGATCAGCCTCCCGCTCACGCTCGCCATCATCGATGGCTTTATCGTCCGCGTCGGCGAGGAACGTTACGTCATTCCCACGCTTTCCGTGCGCGAATCGTTCCGCCCGCAACCCGGCATGGTTTCCCGCATCCAAAATCGCGCCGAGGTCGTCAATGTCCGCGGCCGTCTCATTCCCTTGCTCCGTTTGAACGTCGCCTTCGGCCAGGCTGATGGCACCAGCGACGTCACGGAAGGCATCGCCGTCGTGGTCGAATCCGCCGCCGGCCTCCGCTGCCTCCTGGTCGACGCGCTCCTGCACAAACAGGAGGTCGTCATCAAGAACTTGAACGACATGATGGTCCACAAGAACCATATGCTGGCGGGCGCCGCGATCTTGGGCGATGGCCGCGTCGGTCTCATCCTCGATGTCAGCGCCTTGGTGAACCTCGACGCCAACGCCCCCGTGGAATTGAATTGAAGCCGGGAAAATCCGCTTGCTGGAAAAAAGGGATTTGAAAGTGGTGGGCCCACTCGGACTCGAACCGAGAACCAAAGCATTATGAGTGCTCTGCTCTAACCATTGAGCTATAGGCCCGGCAAATGGAAACCAAAGGGCATCCTTGGCCGCATTGCAGGCCATATCTTCCCCCAAGATGCACACCCTGACAACACCAAACCCCGCGTCTGAGCACGCATCTTGGATGAAGCAGTTCATTGGAATTCCTCCTCGTCCTCGTTCTCGTCCTCGATAAGCCAATCGCCCCGTCACCGTCTCAGAGCAAAGGTTGGATTTAGTTGGATTTACTTGGAGCCCGTTGCCGTCCAAATAGTTACGCACCTCCAACGGAGCGGAGACAGCTTTTCCCCGCAAAATTCCTCTTGGTAAATCGTGGGATATCCCAGTCCTTTCGTGGTGTCGACCATCCCCGCCCATCCACCGTCCTCGAACCTCGCGAAGCGTCTTGGAGTGCGCCTGCCCTTTGGCGCTTTCCTCACGACGCGTCCGGTCCAAACGCCCCCTCATGGAAAACCAAAAACCTCTCTCATTCCCCAACCCAAAAATCTCGCCCTCTCGCCCCAAAGCACTTCCCCCGACCCTGAACCGAAATTCAGTGCCGTCCACCATCCGCGACCTATGCCCAAGGCATCGCATAACGGCAAGCCTAGCATAGGTTTTCAAAACCTGTATTCGTGTGGAGAATGTAACTAGCAGATTTATGCCATTTATTTTCATTTTTCGGGAGTGGGAACACCCTCACCGCCAAAAAAACAAAAACACTTTCACTAATCTTTGACCAAAAACACCTTACATTTTTCATTCGGCCCAAAAATCGACTCGATTTCTCAAAAACATTGGCTTTTCGAACGATTTGCTTTGTAGTCGACAAGGTAACGAGCCGGTCTCTGTTCCTCTCCCCAAACGTTGGAGCAAATTAAATAAAGTTTTAGCCGCAAAGCCGCCGAACATTCCACGCCCAACATTCAACTTTCAATTCCCAAGAGCGCTCAATTCACGCCTTGCTTCGATGTTGGGTGTTGAATGTTGGGTGTTGAATGTTTTTTAAATAAGGCGACAGCTTTGTTTCATTTGCTTTAGAAGCGGTCTCTCCAAAGCCGCAAAATTTTTCTCCTATCGGCTTGAGGCTTAAAATTTGGTGGTGCTTGGAGATTTTTACGACTCTCCGAGACACTTTTTAAAATGCTCCGCCAGTTCATCCACTGCCGGCGGGCTCAAGATCGCCCCGTTCGGGTACGACATATCGATGATTTGGGATGTCTGTGCATATTCCGCCATCAACCGCCGCCGGTCTTCCCGCAATCCGGTCGTGTCCGTCGTGTTGATGACCGTGATTTTTCCCGGATAAATGGCTGGTCGATAGCGCCGGCCCGCACGGCTGTTCATCCCGGCGATGAAATGTCGGTATTGCGGCAACCAATGCGCCTTCAGCTTTGGTTGCACCAACCGCATCCCGGTCCAGCGCAAGATCCGGAACGCATCCCGCACCGGATCGAGCAGCATCTCATGCCAGCGCGACCGACCGCCGGTATAGGGCGGTGCCGGCGTCACGATCACCGCCAACAGCGCCACGGGACGCCCCGCGCGAACCAGTTGCTGCGCCATTTCAAAGGCGATCAATCCGCCCATGCACGTCCCGGCGATCAGGTATGGTCCCGTGGGATCCACTTTGACGACTTCTTCCAAGTAACGTTTCGCCATTTCCGGAACGCTCATGAGCGGCCACGCCGCGCCATCCAGTCCGACCGATTGCAAACCATGGATCGGCCGCCCTGGCAGACGCCGGGCGAGCCGGGCGAAAGTGGTGATATCTCCGTGCCCATTATGGACCAAAAATAGCGGCCGCCCCGTCGGGGATTCGCGCAAGGTGACCAAAGGTGATGCCGACCGACCCAAGGCTTCATTGGCCACGACCATCGCCAGTTGCCGGATGGTGCTGTGTTCCGCCACGGCCGAGGGCGACAGTGCCACGCCAAATCGTTCCTCGATCTGGACCAGCACCTCGACGGCCCGGAGCGAATCGCCGCCCTGTTCGAAAAAATCATCGGTCATGCCGACCGCGTCCAGTCGCAAGACGCTTTTCCAAATCTCGCCGAGCTTCATCTCAAAGCGGTCGTGCGGTTTGTCCCCTTCTTTCGGATTCAACCGTTCCGGCGGCACCGGCAGCGCCCGGCGGTCGAGCTTGCCGCTGACCGTCTGGGGCAATTGGTTTAGGACGATAAATTCTCCCGGCACCATGTGCTCGGGCAGGGACGCTCGCAGCGCCCGCCGGCAATTTTGCGCGGAAACATCGGCGCCGGGCCGGGGCACGATGTAGCCGACCAGTCGCCGGTCGCCTGCCGCATTCTCGACCGCCGCCGCCGCCGAGGCTTCAAATAAACCGGTCGCCTGCAACGCCGCTTCCACTTCGCCCAAATCCGCCCGCTGTCCGCGGATTTTCACCAGTTCATCCGCCCGCCCCAGGTGTTCAAGCAAACCGTCCGGTAAAAATCTCCCCAAGTCGTTCGAGATGAAAATGCGCTGGCTGGGATCATGACCGTCCGCCTTGAATTTTTCCGCCGTCAGTTCCGGCTGCCGCCAGTAACCCTGCCGCAAACGCGCGCCCCGGACGGCGATCTTTCCTTCGTCGCCATTTTTGACCGGCTGTCCGTGTTCATCCATCAAAAAAATATCCACGCCGGCCACCGGACGCCCCGCCGGTATGCGTGTGCTCTCCAGCGCGGTATTTTTATCCATTGAAAATGTGCTGATCATGCCCGTTTCCGTCGAACTCAGCGATTGCATGAAATGGCAGCCGTCCGGGCATTGCCGCTGAAAAATCTCCAGATCGCCCGGGAAAACTGGTTCGCCGCCGAGCCGGATGAGGCGCATGGTTTCAAATGAATTTTTTACGCCCGCCACCTGCGCCAGATGCCGGAAAATCGTCGGCACCGTGTGAAAAATCGTGATGCATTCCCGCGCCAGCCAGTCCGCCAGCCGCTCCACGCCGTGCGAGCGGACATGGAACAGGCATAGGGTCGCACCTGTCAGCAAGGTTGCAAACAAAGTGCCGCCGGAAGCCGCCAAACTGCACGAGGCCGTCAAAGAAACCCGGTCCTCGACCGTGCAACCGGCCAGTTTCGCATACATCTCCGCCTCTTGCACCATGCCCCGGTGATTTTGCCACACACCCTTCGGCGCATGGGTGGAGCCGGACGTGTACATAAGCCACGCAGCGGCCTCTCCGCTGACCTCCAGCCGGTTCGGAGACACCTCCGCCTTGGATGAAATTTCCGCCACCGGCAGAACCGTCACCTTCCCCCCGGCCAGCGACTGTGCCAGCGGCAAATTGGAGGCATCGGCCAGCAGGAGGGCGCTTCCGGAATTGGCCAGCATGGCCGCCAGTTGTTCCGGCGGCCGCGCCGGATCCAACACCAGATACATTTTGTTCGCCTCGAGCGTGCCCAGGATGGCCGCGATCAACGGCGCATCATGTTCCAGCAGCAACGCCACCGGCTCCGAAGCGTCGCCGCGCCTGCCACAGATTTCCGCCGCGATCAGATTCGCGCTCTGTCCCAGTTCTGCATAGGTCCACTGGCCTGCCGCTGCGCGGATGGCTGTCCGTCCGCCATGGTTTGCCACCGTCGCCGCAAAGCGTCCGGAAATGGAATCAGGGATGGAATGGGTGATGGCGGCCATTTGCTTTAACCCTTCAGTTTTGGTTGTGCGCCATAGACCGCCTGCAGGCGCGTGTAAAAAAGCACGTCGCCCACGCCATGTTCCGGCGGTCCCAGTCCGGACATTTTCCAACCGCCGAACGGCAACGACACATCCGCCCCGGCCGTTGAAGAATTAAGTTTGAGCATGCCGGCTTCCGCTTCCGCGAGGAACCGTTTCTGCAGTCCGGGTAAATTGGTGTACAACGCTGCCACCAGGCCGTGCCGGACGCCGTTCAGCAAATCCAAAGCGTGCGTAAAGTCTTTTGCGCATTGCACTATGAGCAGCGGACTCATCGTTTCCTCCTGCACCAGCGCATGCCCCGGCTCGTCGCAGGCGATGATGACCGGCTGCACGTACGCTCCGCATTTGGCCCACGGTTGCCCGGCGCGCGTTTGAAACAGCGGTTCACTGCGCCGCACCACGCCGGCCTGTCGTGCGGTGGCCAGCAGCGCGGTGTGTTCCGCGGCTTTTCCCGCGTGGATGACCGGGCCGATATCCGTGGCTTTGTCCAGCGGGTCGCCCCAATTCAGTTTTTCGGCGGCGATTTTTAACTCTCGCCAAAATCTTGAGTAAATCTTCTCCGGCACGATCACCCGGCGGTTCGCCGTGCAGCGCTGCCCGGCAAAGCCGAAGGCGCCTCCGGCGATCGCCGCCGCCGCCTGTTTCAGATCCGCATCTTCCCAGACGATCGCCGCGTTATTGCCGCTCAGCTCCGCCTGCAATGGCAGAAAACGGCGCGCGCAGATTTCTTGGATCGCATAGCCAGCCTGCGCCGAACTGGTGATGGTGACCGCGCTGATGTTTTTATCCGCCGCCAGCTTTTGCGCCGTCGTATGGTCACCCGTCAAAAGTTGTATTGCGCCGGCCGGGATGCCCGCTGCGCGTAAAATTTTTAAAATGAACTTCGAGATGGGCGTCGCTGCCGGCGCAGGTTTCCAGACGACGGTATTGCCGTACACCAGCGCCGGGGCGATTTTTCCGACCGGTATCGCCACCGGGTTGTTCCATGGCGAAATCAGCGCAACGACGCCCAACGGTTCATGGCGCACCAGCCCGGAAGCTTGCCGCTTTTCAAATTCAAAAACAGCCGCCCGGGCGGTCACATCGAGGATGTTTGCCGCCGCCCGCCGGATTTCTTCCAAGCCATGCGAAACCGGTTTGCCGATTTCTACCGCCATCTGTTTTGCCAAGGCGGGCGCGGCTGCCTCCAGCCGGCGGGCGGCTCTCTCTAAAATCTCACACCGCGTTTTCACCTCGCCCTGCCGCCAGTGTTTCCCGGCCGCCTGGGCTGACCGGGTGGCCTTCGCGATTTCACCAGCACCCGCCACCGGCACGGTGAACAAAACTTTTTTCGTCTCTCGCGGTGAACGGTGGCTTAATTTCGAAGGCGCGGCCCCGTCTAATCGTGATTTGATTTCTTTGGATGAGATGAATTCCACACCCCGTTCCACCAGCCAGCGCCGTGTCGCCGCCGCCAGGATTGGATCGTTCGCCGCCACCGCGTCTTCACCCACGAAAACGTGCAACCCGCGCTCCAGGCTCTCGACGACCACCGCCCGCACACAAGTATGCAGATGGATGCCCGCCACGATGACCGTGTCGCACTTCAAGCATTGCAGCGCCGCATCCAGTCCGCCGCCGGCAAACCCATTGAATCCATTTTTGTGGATCACCGTTTCACTTTTCAACGGCCGCAGCGGGGCGGGCGGGCGATGACCGGCGGTGCCCTCGACGCATTGCCAAAGATTTTTCTTTTTCCAATGCGGCAGGCGCCGGTCATCCGCGCGGTTGACGGAGGTCCAGATATGGATGGCCGGAATTTTCTGCGCGCGGCAGTTGTTCAGCAAAGCCGCCGCCTTGGCGGTAAGTTCCGCCGCGGACGGCTGCAAACCCGCTGCTGCCAGATAATCCGTCTGAAGGTCAACCAACAGCAGTGCGGCTTTCATGCGCTGACTTTTTTTTCTGCCGAACGCAGGACTTGCTCCACGACTTTGTCCG
>DASZCA010000315.1:0-2137 GCA_035943555.1 Verrucomicrobiia bacterium | reverse complement strand
GGAGATCCCACCCTCCGAGGCCGCAAACTCCGGCGTGGCGCCAGTGGTTGCCATGACGGGGCTGGAAATCATCGTATCCGCCTGGGTGGATGAGGCCGTCATCAGGTTTTGCGGACCGGATTCAGAACGCTCGGCCAACACCACTCCGAACAGCAGCAAAAGGCAAAGGCTGGTCGCAAATCCGCCGATAACACCCGGCTTGGCTTCAAATATACGCAGAAAGCGCACCAGCCACGGGGCGTTGTCATTGAGCCGCTCGGCCAAAGAACCGGCTTCCCGGGCTTCACCTTCGCGGATGCGGGCGATGACCCCGTCGGAGAAGTGGTTAAAGAACCCCGGTGGTGGCACCTCATGCCGCTTGAGCTTCAGCAAGTTCTTGAGGTCGTTAAAATTGTCTTCGCTGTCTTTCATGGTTTGATGTATTCGGCCAAATGGCCTTGCAATTGTTGCCGCGCATAAAACAAACGGGACCGCACTGTCCCGATGTTGCACCCCATGATCTCGGCTATTTCTTCGTGCGACTGGCCCTGCACATCGTGCAAGACCACTACCATTCTGTGAGGTTCAGACAGCTTGAGTAATGCCTCGTTCAATTTTTTTTGTAATTCTGACAAACCAACGTCACGGGTCGGTGTTTTATCGGAAATCAGGGCCATCAGGTCGGGGTCATGCTCCGCATTGAAATCAATGTCGTTCAGGCTCAGATGATACTTGTTCTTCCGTTGCTTGAGGAAATTGATGGTTTTATTGACTGCGATCCGGTAGAGCCAGGTATAGAAACTGGAACCACCTTTGAAGGATTTCAGGGCCGAATACGCCTTGATGAATGCTTCTTGCGCGAGGTCATTGGCATCCTCGTGGTTCGAAGTCATGTGATAGATGGTGGCGTAAATCCGCTCCTGATAGCGTTTTACCAGCTCATCATAGGCCCGCAGATCACCCCGGCGGGCGAGTTTGACCAGATCGGCCTCCAACATTCCAGCCGGCGTGCTTGGGTCGGGGGTAGTGGCTGGTTCGGACATATTCATTGAACTGCCAAAGCCGAGGTTTGTTGCGCAAGGTAGTCCGTCAGTTGCGACAGACCTTTGCGTCCCGGAGAAGCCGGCAGGACCTCCAACGCGCGACGGGCCACCGCCAAAAACTTCTCGATCTCCTTCACCGACGGCTCAAACGTCTCATATTTCGCGAGCAACTGGTTGACCATGGGGAAATTCTTCGGGTCCCATTCCTTGATGGCATTTTCCAGATTGGCGCGATCTTTGGCATCCGCCCGTTCCCAGGCCAGCAACAGCGGCCAAGTCAGCTTGCCCTTGGCCAGATCCGTACCCAATGACTTGCCGGCTTCCGCCTCGGTGCCGAACAGGTCCACGCAGTCATCATAGACCTGATATGCCGTACCCACCGCCGCGCCAAATTCTTTCAACGCCGCGCGTTGTTCCGCCGTGGCTTCGCTGAGGAATGCCGCGAGATCGCACGATAGCGTGAACAGCTCGCCGGTCTTCATCTCAATCACCCGGAAATAATCCCGGCGCGCGGCCACAAAATTCCGGCGCTGCTGGGTCTGGATGATCTCGCCCGAGCAAACCGTATTGGTCGCCAACGAAACCGCGCGGCAAACTTCCGTGGTGGGATAGCTCGAAGCCAGCTTCAATGCCTGCGCAAAAAGACAGTCGCCGAACAACACCGCGATCTCATTACCCCACTTCGCCGCCACCGTCGGGCTGCCCCGGCGGATCGCCGCCTCATCCATTACATCGTCGTGAACCAGCGTGGCGAGATGAACCATCTCAATGATGACCGCCGCCTTGACGTGAGCCTCATTGGGCCGGCCAAAACAGGCCGCCGCCAGCGCCACGAGCGTTGGGCGCAAGTGCTTGCCGCTGTTATTCAGGGCATGTTCGGCATAGGGAACGATCTGGGGATCAAATTCACGCGCCTGACGCATCAGTTGTTGCGTCACGGCCTGTAAAAAAGGCTCAACCGGTTCCACAATTACTTTCCAGGAACGGGCCGGGTCGGATTTGGAGGCGTGGTCGGATTTCGCATCCGTCACTTTGGTTTCAGCTGCCAGCATTGGCGTCAGCTTAAATTCAGTAGCACGTCTAGTCAAACCCGTTATGTGGCAGGCAAAACGGTT
>DASZCA010000314.1:0-12290 GCA_035943555.1 Verrucomicrobiia bacterium | reverse complement strand
GTCTTCGCGACATTCATCCGCCCATTCGTCATTCCGAAAATCCGGCGTTCGCACATGTGCAATATGTGTCATGCACCCCGACCTTAGCATAGATCCCAGAAATCCGAATTCGTGTGGGGAATGTAACTAGCAGATTTATGCCATTTATTTTCATTTTTCCCGAGTGGGAACGCCCCTCAACGCCAAAAATCAAAAACACTTTCACTACCGATTGATTAAAAGCATCTTACACTTCCCGCTTCGGCTAAAAAACGGCTCGTTTTTTCAAAAACATTGGCTTTTTGAAAGATTTTATACCTGACGCTCCCGTTGTAGGCGACGAGGGGACGAGTCGGTTTTTTACTCCCCTTTGTTTCTTTGTTACTCCAAATGGATACACCCATCCGTCCTCCAAAATTCGTCATTTCCGCTTCCTCACTTTTTCCGTTAACTTTCACCGATGCGCACTCAACGTAACACCCGCCCCGTCGCCCTGACCATCGCCGGTTCCGACAGCGGCGGCGGCGCCGGCATCCAGGCCGACCTGAAAACCTTCGCCGCCCTTGGCGTTCACGGCACCAGTGCCATCGCCTGCCTCACCGCCCAAAATCCCAAACGCGTCCTCGGCGTGGAACCCTGTTCGCCCAAAATGCTTCGCCTGCAGATCGAAGCCGTGTTTGCCGAACTTCCACCGGTGGCGGTGAAAACCGGCATGCTCTTCTCCGCCGAAAACATCTCCGTCGTCACCAAATTTTTCAAAAACTCAAAAACAAAACTCGTCGTCGATCCCGTGATGGTCTCCACCAGCGGCGCCCGCCTGCTAAAACCTGCGGCGGAAAAAGTTCTCAAAGAAAAGCTGCTCCCGCTCGCCACGCTCGTCACCCCCAACCTCGACGAGGCGGAAATTCTGACCGGTCAAAAAATTCGTTCACCCGAGGACTTGCGTTCCGCCGCGTACGAAATCGTTTCCCGTTACGGTTGCGCGGCCCTGGTCAAAGGCGGTCATCTGAAAAATTGCCGCGAAGCCATCGATATCTTTTACGACGGTGAAAATGAACTGCTTTTGTCCGCCCCGTTTGTAAAAGGCGTTTCCACCCATGGCACCGGCTGCACCTATTCCGCCGCCATTTGTGCCGCGCTGGCCCTCGGTCATGGTTTGCCGCACGCCGTGGAGATCGGAAAAAACTTTATCACGGAGGCCATCTCAAACAGTTACCACATCGGCACCCACTTCGCCCTCGGCCAGATCACAGGCTCAATGATTACAAGTTCGGCCTCCGCAGCCGGAAAAACTGGGCCGCATTCGTCGTGCTCAGTTGGATGCTGTTCAGGCCATTCGTGATGACCGGAATCGCGGGCAATCCATTCGCGCTCCAAGCACCGCTCAACAAGTTGGTCGTCCCTTCCACCAAATAATCAGCCGGATAAAGCGGCCAAGTCAGTTGCGGGTTCGGGCCGCCCGTGATGGCGACCGCCGGCGCCGGCATGAATTCAAATGCCAGCGCATAAATTTCATTTGTGGTGACAGTGCTGCCGCCCGCCTTCCAGACTTGCAAGTCGTAACGCCCCGGGGCCAGTCCGGTTTTCCAGATATGTTCCACATTGTCCACCCGGCTGGTGCTGCTCGCCACAAGGTTGCTGTTCGCGCAGTCGTAGAGGAACAGATCGAGGTTGTTGATGGCGGATTTGTTATAATGCTTCATCCAGACTAGCGTGGCGGTGGCGGTGAACTTCACCGGGACCGTGTTGGAAACGTTAAAATAATAATGGTGGATGGAGTCGTTGGCCGTGCTGCTGGTGTTGGTGGCCAAATTCCAACCGGATAAACTTCCCACTGTCACGGCACCTCCCACCGGCGGATGCACGCCATTCAACGAAACCGTGTTGGAAACGCTGATGGCCGATTTGCCGCCGGCGAGCTGTTCATACGAATCCAAAATATTCACCACGCCCGCGCCATAGCGGAAATCCAACGGCGTCGCCGGGGAGTTCGTCCAGCTCGCCGGTTTCACGGCACCGTTGAGCAGCAAGGCTTTTATCGTGCGCAGGTCGAAGGCGGCGTTGGTATCGCCGCCATCCCCGCGTAACGCCGCCTGCATCAGCAATGCCGCCGCCCCGGATACCACGGCGGCGGATGAACTGGTGTAGGATGAGATCACCGTGATATCCGGCTTGCACCGCCCGCCCACCGGCGTGGGCCCTGCTGCCGCCTGGTTGGTAAAATTCTGGTAAGCACCCGCGCTGATGCCGTTGTAGCAGGTCGAGGGCGGCTCCACCGGCACGATCACCCCGGGACTGGGACCATTGCCCGCACCGGTGATAAAAAGCGTTCGGTACTGCGCGGCGTAGTTGTCGTAAATCGTGTCGTAGGCGGTCTCATTGTTCGTATCATTATCCGCAAAACTCTGGTTCACCAGCGGCGCGGCGATCGGCACCGCCGCCCCTACGATGTTGTTGATGAAGTAATTCGCCTCATAGCCGTCGATATTGGACAGGTTCGTCGCCAAACCGTTGGGGTAACCATAAATAACCGCCCCAACGGTATACTCGGCATGGCCGGATTCACCACCGACCGAATTGGGAAACGTGGTCGCCGTGCCCGATGAGGAGGTGTACGTGAATTTCGTTGCCGGTTGCCCCACAATCGCCGGGTTCACCTCCCAAGAAATTGTATTCGTAAAATTGTCCGATGCCTCCGGCTGCGCCAACCGCACGCCGCTGCCGTCCAGCGTGCTGATCGCCCGGATGGCCGCCTGCCCCATGTAATCCGGATCGCCCCGGCTGATGGAGCAAAACACGAGCGCCGCCGCCACGATGATTTCCTGCCGGTAAAATGATTTCATCATCTGATTCGCCCGAATATAGTCCGGACCCGCCCGTAATTCCAGTAGCCATGAACAACCTAATGCCTTAAGACAGTCAGAGCTGTCGTATGGTCCTTGCGCCCAATGGGCGGCGGCTGTGTCGCAGACCAGCCGCAGCGCGTGGAAAATCCAGCAGCGCTACGCAACCTGGCATGTTCTACATTGTGAAATTGTCAGGGCCGATCCCAAGCAGCACGGACATGGCCAACCCTGTAGAAACCTTCCGCTTCCCAATGTTTTTCGGCGGTCATACGCATTCCCTCTCCCAGCCTGCCCCGCCATAGCCTTGGCGAAGGCGGACGGGAGAGGGCCAGGTTGAGGGAGAACGCCCGATAATTTGCACACCAGCCTGCTTCTGGCAATTAAGACCCCGCCGCGAAAAATCCTGTTTAATTCCCCCATTTGCGGTAGCTTTCCCGCGTGTCCGCGTCGCTCGTCGTCAACGAAATCTATCTGAGCCTGCAAGGGGAAAGCACCTTTGCCGGGTTGCCCTGCATTTTTATCCGCCTCACTGCCTGCGACCTCCGCTGCTCCTACTGCGATACCGCCTACGCCTTCACTGAAGGAAAAAAGAAGACGCTGGAAGAAGTTCTTACGGAAGTAAAACGGCAGGCGCAGCCCTATTCAAAACTACCCCTCGTCGAGCTGACCGGCGGCGAGCCGCTCTTGCAAAAAAACACCCTGCCCCTGATGCGGCAGCTATGCGATGAAGGCTTCACCGTGCTCATCGAAACCAGCGGCGCACACGATATTTCCAAGGTGGATCCGCGCGTCCACCGCATCATGGACCTCAAATGTCCGTCCAGTGGCGAAGTGGCGCGCAACCGTTTTGAGAACATCGCCCACCTGAAAGCCACCGACGAAATCAAATTCGTCATCGGCACGGCGGAAGATTACGAGTGGGCAAAACAACAGGTTGCCACGCATAAATTGGATGCCATCTGCCCCCTGCTCTTTTCCTGGGTGCATCCGCTCGCGCCGGAACAACAAAGCAAGGTGCTCAAACCTGTTCCCGCCGGGCTCACCGTGATTTCGCGCAAAGAGCTGGTCGAAAAAATCATCGCTGATGCCCTGCCCGTCCGCTTCCAGATCCAGCAGCACAAGATCATCTGGCCACCCGACCAAAGAGGCGTTTAAAAAATTTGCGATCCGCCATTTCCGACTTACGCTTGGCGGAACAGTTCAGCGCGCGTTAATCGTAAATCCAAAATCGTAAATTCATGGCCACCACGAAGACCATCCTGCAAGACCTGAAGCACTACGAGTCCCGCAATGTCACGTTCATGGAAGCGGATGGTTCGTGGCCCATCGTGTGGGAACGCGCCAAAGGCGTTCACGTCTGGGATGCGGAAGGCAAAAAATATCTCGATCTCACCGGTGCCTTCGGCGTCGCCGCCGCCGGCCACTCCAATCCCAACGTTGTCAAAGCCGGCCAGTTACAGATGGGCAAGTTGTTGCACGCGATGGGTGATGTACATCCGCACGCGCTCAAGGCGCAACTCGCCCGCGAACTGAGCCGCATCACCTATGAACGGTGGAGCGATGGCGAACTCTCCGGCAAAACCATTTTTTGCAATTCAGGTTTCGAGGCCGTTGAATCCGCGCTCAAGACCGCCATGATCAGGGGCGGCAAATACGGCGTGGTCGCGTTCCAGGGCGCGTATCACGGACTCGGCTACGGCGCGCTCAATGTCACGCATCGCGAACTGTTTAAATCCCCCTTTCGCCTGCAACTCCGCGAATTCGCCAACTTTGTCCCTTTCCCCGTCAAACCTTCGGATCTCGCCGTCGTTGAAACCTTGATCAATCGCCTGTTTCAACGCGGCTGGGTCGGCGCAATTCTGGTCGAACCCATCCAGGCGCGCGGCGGCACCAATGTCCCGCCACCCGGATTTTTATCCCTGCTCCGAAAACTGTGCGACCGCCATGGCGCGCTGCTCATCGTGGATGAGATCTACACCGGCTTCGGTCGCACCGGCAAATGGTTCGCCTGCGAACATTCCGAAGTCATTCCCGATCTGATCTGCTTGGGCAAGGCGCTGACCGGCGGCTTCCCGCTCTCCGCGTGCGTGGGTCGTGCGGATTTGATGGATGCCGCGTGGCCTGCCTCCACCGGCGAGGCGATCCATACCAGCACCTTTCTCGGCCACCCCGTCGGCTGCGCCATGGCCCTGGCGCAGATCGCCGAAATCGGCAGATTAAAATTGGCCGACCGTAGCGCCCAACTCGGCGAATATCTCCTGAAACTGTTGGAAGCGGAAATTCCCAATCTCAAATATCGCGTGACCATCCGCGGCTCCGGCCTCATGGTCGGCGTGGAACTGCATCAACCGGACGGAAAACCGGCCACCCAAACGGCTTTAAACGCCATCAAAGCCATGCTGCATCGCGGCTACATCATGCTGCCCGAAGGCGAACACGCCAACATCATCAGCTTCACCCCGCCCCTCACCATCACCAAGGCGCAACTCACCCAAGCCGTCACCGAACTGAAAAAAGTCTTAACCGCCGCATAGCCGGAAAAAGGCGTGATAAAAACCTTGGTTGGCAGGGCGCGCGGGCAGTCCGGCTCGGACCTCCGCGCGCGCCGCAGTTGCAACAAAATCATTCTCATCCCACGGAAACGCATCTTGTCTTCACGGCCTCCGTCGGAGCGCGGCGTTCACGCCGCATCAACGTCTCCTGCAATAATAACACGGCAAAACCATATCGCACCGACTGGCAATTCCCCCGGAGCGCGGCTGTGTCCCGCGCCGAGCGGGATCAGCCGCAGCACTCCCACCTGCAACCGACCGGCTAGAACTTTTTATGACCGCACTTCTCATGGTGGAGTCTGTCGCGCTGCGACAGATTTTGCCTGCGGAGCAGGCACCTTGAGGCATGGCCACGCTGCGACACAAATCAACCCGCACCCTCCCCGCTCATTTTTATCCATGTTCATCCGCATCCATCCATGCTTTAATTTTCCCCAATGAAACTTACCGAGATGCGCGAACTGCTGGCGAAACGCGACATCCAGTTAACCAAATCGCTCGGCCAGAATTTTTTGCACGATGCGAACCAGTTGGAACGCATCGCCGCCGCCGCCGAACTGACCAAGGCCGACAAAGTCCTCGAAGTCGGCCCCGGCCTCGGCCCGCTCACCGAACTGCTCCTCGCCCAAGCCGGCGAAGTGCTCGCCATCGAAATGGATCACCGTCTGGTAGAGTTCCTCGCCGAACGCTTCGGCCTCGAATCAAAAGCCGGCGCCCCCGAGATAATCGGTGACCCTTCAGAATCTGAATCAGTTGCTCCCACCAACCCAACGCCCCCGAGTTCGCCCAAACGCGGGAACGACGATCTCCCTCTCCTTGGGGAGAGGGCCGGGGTGAGGGAGGACAATCCTTCCCCAAACCAACTAACCCACCCCGACAACTTCTTCCTCGTTCACGACGACGCCCTCGGCTATCTCAAACGTGAACCGCGCGATTGGAGCGCCTGGAAACTTGTTGCCAACCTGCCGTATTCCGTCGCCTCCCCCATCATGGTGGAACTCTCCGCCGGCATCCGCGCCCCGAAGATGATGGTCGTTACCCTCCAACTGGAAGTCGCCCAACGCCTCATGGCCCCGACCGATGACGACCATTATGGCATCCTGACGCTGCTGGTGCAGTTGGATTTCGAACCGCGCGGCTGGTTCAAGATCCCGCCCGGCTGCTTTTTCCCCGCGCCAGAAGTGGATTCCGCCTGTGTCACCCTCGTGCGCCGTGCCGTGCCCTTGCTGCCGGAAGAACTGCGAGCCACCTACCGCAAGATCGTCAAAAAAGCCTTCTCGCAACGCCGCAAGATGATGTTGAAACTCCTCAAGCAAGATTGGCCGAAAGAAAAACTGGAAGCCGCGTTCACAGAATTAAACATCTCATTCATGGAGCGCGCGGAGAAACTAAGTTTGGAACAGTTTGTGGCGCTGACGAAAAAGCTTTCATAGCCCAGCTACAAAGCAGGGTTGGAAACATGTTTGGCTGATGTAATAGCTCTTGCCGATACACTTTGATGAGGCATCGCGGCTCGTGTTACGTGCCAAGCGCCGCACGATCCCAGCGCCGTAGGCGCGACATCTTTGTAGTTACCATCGCCCAATGAATTCTCAGCTCCGTAGGAGCGGCATAGGCTATACGGATATTCAAATATGCCGCCCCTGACGGGGCTGATTCTCTAGAGAAATTGTTGCTGCAAAGATGCCGCGCCTACGGCGCTTTTCCCGGGATCACGTCAAAAAATGATTTTCCAATTTTTGCGTAGAAGACATATTTCCAACATGGCAAACACCTACACGCAAATTTATCTTCATATCGTATTTGCCGTTGAAGGCCGGCAAAACCTCATCGCGCCGGAACATAACGATGAGTTGCAAAAATACATCACCGGAATTGTCACCGCAGAAAAGCATAAATTGATCGCCATAAATAATATGCCAGATCATCTGCATATGCTGGTCAGAATGAGACCTGATGCGGCTTTGTCTGATTTGGTGTGTGACGTGAAGGCCGGCTCTTCCAAATTTATAAACAAAAAACATTGGGTAATCGGCAAATTCTCATGGCAGGAAGGATTTGGCGCATTTTCACACTCGCGTTCACAACTGGATGACGTGATCGGCTATATTCAAAACCAGCAAAAGCATCATGAGAAAAAGTCGTTTCGCGATGAGTACGTGAAGCTGCTGGAAAAATTCGGTGTTGAATACAATCCTTTATATATTTTCAAGACAGTAGATGAATGAATCAACGCCTCAAAATCCTCTTCATCTGCAGCCGCAACCGCCGCCGCAGCCTGACCGCCGAAACCATTTTCCAAGGCGAACCCGCCTGGGACGTCCGCTCCGCCGGCACGGAGGACGCCGCGCGCATCAAGGTCACCGCCGGGCAACTGGGCTGGGCAGATGTCATCGTCGTGATGGAAAAGCGCCACAAGGAGCGGTTGCAACAAAAGTTTCCCGAAGAGTTCGCCGCCAAACAGTGCATCTGCTTTTTTATCGCGGATGAATACGCGTACATGGACCCGGGATTGATCGGGTTGCTTCGCGAAAAGATGACCGAACGCTTTCCACCGGCGGAATAAAGCATATTGAGGCTCACGCAATCGGGTTGCGCAAGCCCGGCGGTGCCGGAGCGCGGCGTTCACGCCGCTTCAACTCACAAAACGAAAGCGGGCCTCGCATTTTCCACGCCGCTCAAAATTTGGATGTTGAAGCGGACTGAAGCCCGCGCCCTGTCGGCCTATTGCACAAGTCTCAATAAATCAATTCGCTGGCGGCGCGCTAGCATCCGGCGGCAAAGGCGGAAGCGGTGGCAGCGGGGTGTTATCCACAGTCGGCAACGACACTGCCGGCTTTGCCACCGGCGCCACCGGTGGCGCATCAGCGACCGCCACTTCATCCGGCAGGATGATGATCGCGATCCGCCGGTTTTTCGAGCGGCCTTCAGCGGTGGCATTGTCGGCAATCGGCCGATTTTCACCGTAGCCAACCGCTCCGACCCGGCGTGGATCAACCCCCGCCCGCTCTGTCAAAAAATGAACCGCCGCCAAGGCCCGCGCGGTGGAAAGTTCCCAATTGCTCGCAAAGCGCCCATGCGCCTCCGGCCGGATCGGGACATTGTCCGTATGTCCGACGACATGGATCTTGATGTTCGGATGCGCCGCCAACAACGCGGCGATCTTGCGCATCACGGTCTCACCCGCTGGTTGCAACTCCGCTTCGCCGGAATTGAACAGCACGCGGTCCGTGATATTGACGGTCAGCTTGCCCTGCAATTTGGAGATGGTGACGTCCTTGGATTCCAAATCCGTGCGCATCTCCTGTTCCAGTCCCTTGGCCATCTGCGCCGCATCAGCTTTTTCCTGCTGCAAGTCAGCGATCTGCTTCTGAAGGTCGGCGATTTGGTCTTTTTGCTTCTGGCTTTCCCCCAACGCGGCATTGAGTTGGGAATTAGCCTCATCCAGTTTGCTGCCGAGAGATTCCAGCTCGTGCTGGCGGGAAAGGGCGTTGTACCACAGCACCAGAAACAAGATCGCCAGCGCGACACCAACAACGCCGGCGACCCAGCCCAGCTTGGAAAAATCCGGGTGGCTGCCTTTGGTCACGTGTTCGGTCAATGGTCGGCGGTCGTTGCTCATGCGTCGTCGCCTGAGTTTTAACAAATGGACGCCGCCCTGTCCAAATTTTCCCGGAGAAGCGCGGGCGGCCCGCCCGCAGCTGTGTCGCAGACCACCCGCCTGGAAGGACGATAAAGCCCTGACGTGGTAGGGCGCGTGGCACGTCCGGCTCGGACCTCCGCGCGCGCCGCGGTTGGAACGAAGTCATTCATATCTCACGAGAGCGCATCTTGTCTTCAAGCCCGCCCCGGAGCGCGGCTGTGTCCTGCTCGGAGCGGGATCAGCCGCAGCGCGTGGCAAGTCCGAAAGCATTGAAATCACTCCAAAGCTTCCGGCACTGCAAAGCCGCTGCGGCCGATCTCCGACTCAACCGCACTCCGCAAGCAAAGTTCTCTAAATTTTCCAACATTGCCTTGCACATCAAAATATTCCCACAATGTTTTCACTTATGGCTGATGAGATATTCGATGTGGTGAACGAACGCGACGAGGTCATCGGGCAGGCGCCGCGCAAGGAAGTACATGCGCGCGGCCTCTGGCATCGCGCGGTACATGTGCTGGTCTTCAACGAACGTGGCGACGTCTTCCTGCAAAAACGCTCCATGAAAAAAGACATCGCCGCCGGCAAGTGGGATTCCTCCTCCTCCGGTCATCTCGATACCGGCGAGGATTACGATACCTGTGCCGTGCGCGAAGTCCGCGAAGAGATCGGCCTGCACCTCGCCCAAGCGCCTGAACGCCTCTTCAAGATCGATGCCTGCAAGGAAACCGGCTGGGAATTCTGCTGGATCTACCGTTGCGATAGCGAAGGCCCCTTCGTCTTGCACCCCGAGGAGATCGAGCGCGGCGACTGGTTCGCCTTCGAAAAGGTCACCAAATGGGTGGCGGAGAAGCCCGGCGATTTCGCCAGCGCCTTCGTGCTGCTGTGGAAAATGTTTTTGAGCGCGAAAGTAAATCGCCAGATTTGACGGGCCGATTATCGTGTTGGCTTTACTTGCTGAAAAAATGCGGTAGTTATTTTACATGCAAAATTCAATCATTCCGTATCCGACCGTGATCGAGCAGACCGCGAAGGGCGAGCGGCAGTTTGACATCTTTTCCCGCCTGATGATGGACCGCATCATCTTCCTGGGCACGCCCGTGGATGATGGCATCGCCAACGTCATCATCGCGCAATTGCTTTTCCTCCAGATGAACGATCCGAAGAAGGACGTGCATTTCTACATCAACTCGCCCGGCGGCAGCGTCACGGCGGGCTTGGCGATCTACGACACCATGCAGTATATGACCTGCGACATTAACACCTACTGCATCGGCCAGGCGGCGAGCATGGGCGCGGTGCTGCTCTGCGCGGGCGCGAAAGGCAAACGCTTCGCCCTGCCGAACGCCAACATCATGATCCATCAGGTGCTCGGCGGCGCGGAAGGCCAGGCGAGCGATGTCGAGATCCGCGTGAAATACATGCTGAAGCTCAAACACCGGCTCAACAGCATCATCGCCAAACACACCGGCCAGACGTATGACGTGGTGGAGAAGGCGTGCGATCGCGATAACTTCATGAGCTCGGAAGAGGCCAAGACCTTTGGCCTGGTGGATCATGTCGTGGCCTCGCGCAAAGAAATTCCCGGCGCGGAAAAAGCCTCGGCTTAAGTTTCCGTCTTCAGAAAATGCGGCCGCGGGGCAACCCCGGCCGCATTTTTCCTTTGGAGCCCGCGTCTAATTCTTCTTCCGGCCGAGACCCCAGATAAGCCAGAGCGCCAGCAGCAACAACAGCACGAGCCACCAAAAGTAAACCAGTTCCCGCGCGCCCATCTCCACAAACTCCATCACGGGCTTGAAGATCAGCGCCAGGATGATGATCAACAGGATCGCCCCCAGCAGTTTGAAAAACAGCGCGTAGCGTGGATTCATGACGGATGCAGGACAGGCTCAGGGATTTGCCGCCCGCTGCTTTGAAGTGTCGACGGCGGGCAAAAGCATGTTCACACCGGCACTGCCCGCCCCGCCCACATACATGGGCGCGCGCCCGTCCCATTTTTCCACGATCTGCAGATCAATGAAGGCGGGCGTCTGCTTGAGCGCTTCGCCCCGGATCCGGATGGATTCCGCATCGCCCTTGGCCTTGATGACAACGGTGTCCGCCTCGATCTGCGCCTTGACCTGCGTGAACTTGGCCTTGGCCGCTTCCTGTTCCTGGACCATCTTCGCCTCGATGGCGGTTTCCAATTCCTTCGAAAGATCGATGTTCTGGATGACGACATCCTCCACGACCAATAAAGAACCGATCTTCTGCCGCACACCGGCCAAAGCCTTGGTCTTGATATCTTCACGATTTTTCACGATCTGCTCGGCGCTCTGCATGGCGGTCACTTCTTTCAACGCTTCCTGTACGCGCGGCGCGATCAAGCTGTCGAACGGATCGCCGGCATACCCTTGATAAATCTGGACGATGGACGCTTCCGGTACGCGATACAGCACGCGCAATTCCGTGTTCACTTGCTGCAGGTCGGAGGAGTAACAGGCCGCCGACAGATCACGGGTTTGCTGGCGGATCGTCACCGGCACGATCGTGGTAGTGAACGGCATCTTCCAGCCAAAGCCTTCGCCCTTGAACACCGGCGACACCTTGCCAAGCGTCACCTCCACGCCGCGAAAGCCGGGTTGCACCACAAAAGAGGCCGAGGACGCCGCGATGATGATGACAAAAATCAGGATGGCGACGCCGATGAGCTTGGCGACAGTTTGAGATTTCATAAATCAAGCATTTAGCAGGCAAACAAGCCGCGCAAGTGAAAACATGACGCACCGCGTCCCGGATACGGTGCCTGGACAAACCATTCCTGTTCACGCCCGCGAGACAAAGGGATTGCCCTTGAGATAAAAACGCAGGTGCCGTTTCGCCCAATGTTTCGCGTAGTCCACACCGATGCGTGGGCCTTTCAAGATGGAGATTTTCTCCATGGTGTCCGGCGCGGCGATGAAAAAGTCATCGCTCAACAAATCATACGCGTTCAACCCGCGATCAATCTTCATGGCGCGGCAAAGCAGGCCCGGGCCACAGGTGCGGCCTTCGAGATTTTTCACCGGCTCGACCGCCCGCAGCAACACGGCGGACGCATGACCTTCGCGCTCCGTCACTACGTTCATGCAATTGTGCATCCCGTAGATGAGATAGACATACGCATGCCCCGGCGGCCCGAACATGACCTTCGTTCTTTCCGTGAAACCTTTTGAAGAATGCGCCGCCAGGTCGTGCTCACCAAGATAAGCCTCCGTTTCCACGATCTTGCCGATGCGTTCAATGCCGCCGGAT
>DASZCA010000313.1:0-2953 GCA_035943555.1 Verrucomicrobiia bacterium | reverse complement strand
TTCACATCGTCGGGCGGCTCGGATAAATCGGCGGCGGGAGATTCGCCCTCGTCATTGGTCTTTTCGCGCAGATCGGCTTCCGAATCCATCACTTCTTCCAAAACCGGATTCTGCTCCATCTCGGCGGCGACCAGCGCCTTCAATTCCAGTGTAGGAGCTTGGAGGAGGGCAAGTGACTGCTGCAATTGCGGTGCGAGCACCAGCGACTGCGACAGACGTTGAGACAATTGCATTCCAAATGCCATTGAGATTAAAGATAATGAAAATTTCAAAAATCACAAGCAGCTTCTTGGCATGAATCCCGCTCTGCCATTTTCGCCTGAACTAAAACTGGATTTTTTACCATTTCGGTAGCATTCTTTTTTTATGAAACTCATTCTTTCGACGCATAACGTGACGCTTACCAAAGCCATTGAAGATCATGTCCTTGCCCGCCTCGACAAACTGGAACACCTCGACCGTTGGACGGTGAACGCCCGCGTGACCCTTGAGCACGACAAGAACAAGGTGCCGGAAAAACAGTTCAGTTGCTCCATGCGTATCACCATGCGCGGCCCCGACCTCTTCGCCGAAGACCGCGAAAGCGACCTCTACGCCGCGATCGACCGGGTTACCAAGAAAATCGAACAGCAGATCCGCACCCGCCACAGCAAGCGCAAAGCCACCAAGCACAAGCTTGGTGCCCGCACCAAACGCACGCGTCAGGAAGCCGCCGTTGAATGATCCTGCGGGCCAAATTTATTTATCCCGTCTCCGCGCCGCCCATCGAGGACGGCGCGGTTTTCATTGATGGCAATAAAATCCGCAGCGTCACGCCCTGGAAAAACCTCCGTCCGCCAGCGTCTGCCAAGGTTACTGACTTGGGTGAGGTCATTCTGCTACCCGGCCTCGTCAACGCTCATTGCCACCTCGACTATACGGACATGGCCGGCGAACTGACGCCACCCAAGACCTTTACCGACTGGATTGGTGCCATCACCGCGTATCGGACCGGATGGAGTTATTCCGATTACGCCCGTTCTTGGTTGCGCGGGGCGCATCAACTCCTGAAAACCGGCACCACCACCGTCGCCGACATCGAATCCATGCCGGACTTGCTGCCGGAAGTCTGGGACGCCACGCCGCTGCGGATTTTTTCGTTTCTTGAGATGACCGGCATCAAATCACGCCGCCCGCCGGCGGAAATTCTACGCGAAGCGGTTCAGAAGATTGATTCGCTCCGTCATCCACGCCATCGCGCCATGCTCTCGCCGCATGCCCCCTACTCCACCCGGCCCGATTTGCTGAAGCTCACGGCGGCGACCGCACGCCGCCGCAACTGGCGCGTCAGCACCCATATCGCCGAATCGGAGCAGGAGTTTGAGATGTTCCAGCACGCTCGCGGCTCCATGCACAACTGGCTCGGGCGCAATGAACGTGATAACTCGGATTGCGGCCTCGGCTCGCCCGTCGCCCATTACGCCCGCCACCGGCTGCTTGGTGAAAACGTCCTCGCCATCCACGTCAATTACCTCGCGCGCGGTGACGCCAAACTGCTCGCCCGCAACCGCACCCATGTCGTCCACTGCCCGCGCAGCCACGATTATTTCAAGCACACCAAATTTGAATGCGAACGCCTGGCCAACGCCGGCGTCAATATCTGTCTCGGCACCGACAGCCTGGCTACCACCCGCAAAATCGGAAAGCAGAAGCCGGAGCTCGATATGTTCGCCGAGATGCGCCTGTTCGCCGACCGTGAGAAATCAGCCTCCGCCAAGGAAATCCTGCGCATGGCTACCCTCAATGGCGCCAAAGCCCTTGGGCTCACGCATAAAATCGGCGAGCTTGTAAAAAGAGGTTTCGCCGACCTCATCGCCCTGCCCGCTTCCGGCAAATTAAAAGACCTCCCTGAAACCATCCTCGCCCATACCGGCAATGTCACTGCCAGCATGATTGATGGCCGTTGGGCCGTCCCGCCCAAACTTTGAGCGGCGTACACACCGCACCCCGACCGGAGGAGCGCGGCGTTTACGCCGCTTGAACGTGGTCTTGCAAAGGCGTGTCCAAACAAGCCGAAGCTCGCTCTCCGCACTCTCTGCTCATTGCGACTGCTTTTCTTCCGCCATATTTTGTGGTTACCTGTGGCCGAAGAATGAGCCTGTTTGATGAAGAATTACAACGCCGCCTGGCCGTCGTGCGCGAACAAAACCTGTTCCGCGAATTGCGTCCGGTGGCTTCCGCCCAAGGTCCGCGCATCCGCATCAACGGCGAAACGTTCCTGAATTTTTCCTCCAACGATTATCTCGGCCTCGCCAACCATCCTGTCCTGAAAGCAGCCGCCATCAAAGCCGTGGAAAAATACGGTGCCGGTGCCGGTGCCGCGCGATTGGTCTCCGGTTCGCTGCAGCCGTTTCATGAACTGGAAGAAAAGCTCGCTGCGTTTAAGCAGACTGACGCCGCCCTGACGTTTTCCACCGGCTACGCCGCCGCCATCGGCACCATCACTTCACTCGTCGGCAAGGATGATGTGATTGTCTTGGACAAACTCGTCCATGCCAGCATTGTGGACGCCGCCAAGCTTTCCGGGGCGAAACTTCGTATTTTCGATCATAACGATCTGGGCGATCTTGAAAAAATCCTCATCTGGGCGGATGAGAGAAAAACTGGCAAAGATATAAGTCGCACCCTCATCGTCACGGAAAGCATCTTCTCGATGGATGGCGATGCCGCCCCGCTTCGCGAAATCGGCGCGCTCAAGGAAAAATATGGCGCCTGGCTCATGGTCGACGAGGCGCACGCCACCGGCATCATCGGTCAGAATGGGCGCGGCTTGGCAGATGAACTGGGTATCAGCGGCCAGATCGATATTCAGATGGGCACGCTCGGCAAAGCCTTGGGCGCCAGCGGCGGCTATATCTGCGGCAGCCGGGTTTTGATTGATTTCCTCATCAACCGCGCTCGCTCCTTCATCTTC
>DASZCA010000312.1:0-13635 GCA_035943555.1 Verrucomicrobiia bacterium | reverse complement strand
ATTCTTTCCACAGTTCGCGATGATTGGCCGTGATTGCGACTAAATTTGAAATCTTCCGGGCTTTCGCCTCTTCTTTTCTAGATTTGGCGTCTTTGCGAATTGCGAACACAGCCGCCCACAGGCCCCCGATGCCGCTGACCGCAGTTACAATGTTGACCCAATTTTCTGAAAACCATTCCAAAAATCCCATCTCGGAAGTATATCATAGGCTGTTTGACTGGAAATCAGCCGTGGGGATAAATTACTCAAACGTCATGCACAAGATCGCGCAAACGCACTTTGAGTGCGGCGGCGATTCGGGAAAGCGCATCAACCGAAATCGTCTTTTCGGTGCGTTCCACCTCGCCAATATATTTCGGATTCAGGTCCGCCAGTTCGCCCAACCGCTCTTGGGTCATTTTTGCCTTCTTGCGATACGTGCGAATGGCTAGGCCGAGTGATTTTCGATTGAGAGAACGCGTTGCCACGTTTATCAGCGTAGCCGAAGCCTGCGCCAACCATACACCAGCTATAGCTGGTATTTAGTTCTTGTATTTTTGGGCCGCTTCGACAATTGTTGAGCCGCATGAACACAACACCAACGTTTCTTCGCAGGCTCGGCCCCGACCCCCACGCAAACGGCGCACAAACTGTCGGTTGTCGCGGGTGCCCGGACATCTTCGAGCTTGCATCAGGCGATTTCGCCGTGATCGGCATCGACATCACCGCATCAGCCGTGCCGAACCTGCCGCCGACTGCCGGTTGTGGTCCTGACGAGCGAATCGTCTTCATTCCGCGGAACCTCTTGGTGGGGGCCAAGTCCGATATCCCCAATGCATAGTTTTGGTGGGACTCTCACGAAGGTAGGACGCCATTCTGCGTATCCTATTGATGCACAACACATTTTTGTTGTTGCAAAGGCTGGGGGGGGGGGGGCTATATATTTGACTAATTCTCAATAGGAGAAATTCTCCACCAGAGGGTGATGGCAAAGCGGATTGGAAACTGGTACGGCATCTCCTTGCAGACAGTTGTGACCGGGTTGGGATATTTTTGGGCTTGGGCCTTCAGCGGGCTCCAAGTTTTAACAAATCGGAAACGGAAAACTAAACGGATGGATATAACTATGAAAGCCAATGGATCAATCATCGGGAGGCTGATAGTGGGTTGCGCGCTCGCCTGCTGCCTGTCTCAAAACCTCTACGCTCAACTTGCACCGCCAGGCGGTGGCGGGGGCACGAATTATAGCGGCACGAATTCATATTATTCGCCGCCGGACATTTCAAATTACCTCAAATACCAGGCTCAATCGTTTCTCGTGCTAGATACGAATGCCGTTGCGATATCGGACACAAATCTTTTCAACGCCCTGTCGTCCTTTGCGGATGACAGCGGCACTGACCCGGTCTTGCAAGTCACGCCGTATGGCGAGAACTGCCTGCTTTTCAAAGCCAGCCACTTCGATTACTCCGGCGAATCCTCGCGGGATTTCTGTCTTGCTGTTTGCGACAAGCTGGAAACGCCGCTGTACAAAAGCATTGATCTCTCAAATCCGTCAAACAACATCCAAAATGGAGGTTGGTTGGTCCAAGGCAACGTGTTCCATTGGAAAGTTTCCGATCCGATGTTTCTTATGGTTTCAAACACTTCACGAATTTACAACGGGTTTTTCCGGGTGATTCCGTATGGCGGCCCCGAAGTTTCGCTGTCCGGCCCGCAACCAAACGATGTGGTCAGCAATACCATCGTGCTCAATGCTTCGGTCATGGATTTGAGCGGGGTCACGAATGAACAATTTGAAGTAACGGTGGATGGCACCCCTGCTCGATATGGGTTTGGAACCAACAATACCATCAACGTTGATACAAAATACAATCAGGCGGGGCCTTGCAACGTATACCTCCGAGCCATGAACCAAGCGAGCGTGTATAACCCGACCAATGTTTTGGGAGACAACCTCAACACGTTTTTTTCGGGACTGACTTCGCTGCCTCTTGATTTTGAAAATGACACATATTTGGCGTTTGCCAGCGATTTTTGCCCGCCGGAAATCGGCACCAACAACATCTATTTCGTCATCGACAAAGCGCAGCAAATTGACGCTACGATTTCCGATCCAAACACCGGGCAGAGGCTGGCGCATTACGCCGGCTACGTCCCATACGCGGCAACGATTGTCATACCTTGGAATTTCACGCTATCCAACGGCGTGACGCCCTACACGAACGACACCTACAAAGTGGAATTCATCGCCTACGACCCGACAACAATTGACATCACCAACACGATCGACCGAACGGGCGTCAGGACGGGGGCTGGTTGTTATATGACGTATGAGGCCGAGGATGCCTTCAGCCCAAGCACCGGCTACACGGGAAATTTTCTGAACCAGCAGGCGGACACTTGGATCACCCAGACGCTCACGGAGCTTTATACCGACCTCTACCAGTCACTGTCGCTTACGCAATATACAACCGATCAGGTGGGGACGGGTCGCAACCATGCGAATTGCCAACCGCTAGATGAAGGGCATCTCGATTGGAGGGATTTTATGATACCGGCCCTTGCGGATTCCTCGTATTCCGACCTGACCATAGCGCAGGCACACGGCAGCGGTGCCACCATTGGCGGTGGAAGCTACCTGCTTTCGAAATTCACCTCGCAGGAATTGCAGCTTTGGCTTTTGGGCTATCAGCCGCACAGCAATTGGCGGTTGCGGAAGGCGGCAGTATGGACCTGTTATAGCGGCGCCTTGGACGCGACTGCGGACTATTCTTCATTCCCCGCTGCCTGCGGTATGCGCTCGGGGCCGCTGCAAAGCACAACATTCATGCGCAAGAACTGTGGTCTATTTTTTGGCGGTGGCCTTCCACAAGACCAATTTGGCGGGGGACAACACATCGCCACGGCAAAGGTAGCGGAATTCTTAGACCAGATTTGGGTGTGCGGAGAGAACGCATACCCAGGCGGTTGCGATCCCACGTATTCTTTTGCTTGGGCAGTCAACAGAACCCGCGATGAATATAACCCTGAACTGGACTTGGCGGACCCAAGACTGTTCGGCTTGCCGCAGATGATATATTCAAGCGCCTACGATGATGCACTACAAACACTTGATTTTTCTAGTGTAAAGCACGCTGGCGGAAACTAATCTAGTGAATATGCGAAGCATCCGGGGCAGAACATTTCTTTTGTTGAGCGCCATATTGCTCGGAGCCTTTCTTGTTGTCTTTTGGCGAATGAATCATTCGCCAAAAGAAAAGCAAACAAGACAGCCCGCAGTTTTTGTTAACAAAAGTGTCTCTGCCCCGGAGGGTGATACGGCCCAAACGAACCGCTTGAGCAAGCCGTCAAACCTGCTCAACATCGTTAAAGCGGCAGATTTCAGCGAAAAGGAAAAAGCTGATTTTGCGGAAAAGTTCAGAAAGGAACTGAAGCCTGCGGTTGATAAGTGGCTGCTGGCTTACAAAGATCACATTCCTTTTGAGTCTGCGGATTTATCCTTGGAAAAATTTCACAGCCGGATGGGAAAGCGCATTCTTACCTATACCTTCATGCCTGACCAAGATACTACGGTTGTAGTCAGGGACTCATCCGATGGCAAACCCGCCATGGTGGATTACCTGATGAGCCGTAAAGCAGCGGTTGCTTTGAATAATTTGCCGCAAAGCGGTGCTGTTCCAGATTTGACCATTCCGATTGCGCGAGAAGATGTCATCCGTATGGTCAAGGCAGATTCCGGCGTCGAGTTCAAACCGAACGAGGTCATCATCCGGCCAACGGCAGCGGCATGTGCGCTCAACGGCGGGGCGTTCGTGAACATCCTGCCAACTGGCAAAGACCCCAACAATGCGCTTAATTTTAAAATCATGATGGTCGTTGGTGCCGATGGCAAGCTTGTGAACTATGAGAGGGACCCGTTCTTTTGAAACAATGAAATTCACCGCTTCAATCATTTCCATGGCGGTTTTGTTTTTGGTGGGCTGTGGCCAAGGCCGACAAGATAATAAGCGCGAGGCGATGCAAATTACTTGCGTCAACAACCTAAAACAAATTGGCCTCTCCCTGAAGGTTTGGGCGGGCGATCACGGTGATCAAATGCCTTTCAACGTCAGCACCAATGCGGGTGGCACGTTGGAATTATGTGACCGGGACAAGGTCGGATTTGACCACAATTCCTTTCTACATTTTCAGGTTGCCTCAAACGAATTCTATTCACCGCGGGTTTTAATCTGTCCACAAGACCGATCCAAGACTGCCGCCATGGCTTGGGGCGATATTGGTATTTCCAACGTCACTTACCTCTTGAGAACGGGGGTGAAGGCAACCAATGCCAACTCGCGTGAAATTCTCACAGTCTGCCCGATTGACGGCAACATCATTTACTACGACGGTTCAGTGCAGGAAAAAAAGTGAAATGAAAAAAAACATCGCCCGCCTAATCGTCTATGGGTTGCTGGCTTTCGCGTGGTGCATATATTTGAGGTGGAACTATGACCAGGCTCACAATGGCAAGAAAGTTCAACATATCAACTGCGTTAATAACTTGAAGCAAATCGGCCTAGCGCTCAAAATTTGGTCTGGAGACAACGGGGATAAATTTCCATTCGATACCAGCACTAACGCAGGAGGCACGTTGGAATTATGTGACCGGGACAAAGACGGCTTCGATAACAATGCTTATTTGTTTCTTCAGGCCATGTCCAATGAGCTATCCACGACCAAGCTTTTGATTTGCCCGCTCGACCATTCAAAAAAATGGGCGGCGGATTGGGCCAGCCTAACGGCCTCAAACATCACCTACCGTTTCCGGTCGGGGTATAAGATAAGCTCGACCAACCCGCGTGAAATTCTTGCGATCTGCCCGGCTGACGGGAACATCCTTTATTGCGATGGCACGGTGTCGGATAAAAACGGAAAGGCACCAGCAGAAGATCCCAATGCGATGCAAGTCCGTTAAAACCCAAATTTAATTATGTTTTCAAACGAACGCCCATCACCATACGGCGGGCAAGCATATTTCCATTCAAATTTAAGGCAACCAAAGCTCCACGTCGCCGAGGACACGCTCAAAATCTTCGAGCTTCAAATCGAGCGGAAGACCTTCGTCTTCATCCTCAAAGAAAATTCGCGTGGCCGCTTTTTGCGCATCATCGAGAGTGGTGGTAAGAACAATCCCTCAATAATCGTCCCGGTCACGGGTTTGAGAGACTTCCAAAAAATTCTGGCCGACATGATGCAAGCTGAAAGTGAAATCGCGGCAAAGCCCCTTCCTTCTCACTAGAATGAGGCGGGAGTTTTCGGCTTAAAGTTCAACGCAAATACTGCCGCTAGTCCCACCGCATCAAACATGTCCATACGCCCCGTTTCGTTATCCCACGACCGGCGTTTTGGCGGCAATTTTCCGGCAAGTTCAACAGGAAACTTTTTTGCAAGCATCTGGGCCATTTCATGTTTTGTCCCTTTGGCATCGGCAAGCAATGAAATGCGTAGTACGTTCCCTGAATAAAGTTTGATCTTACAGTTTTGCTTTGCAGCCAACTTAATAACTTGGCGATGCAATGCTTTGATTCGGGGGGCACGATGACAACCTTTGGCGTTCACATCTTGTAGTACCAGAACGCTAGGCAAGAATCGCGTCGATAACCTTTCGATCTTGGAGACGGAATGTAGATTTTTATCCCCCTTTACACCTCTGTATCCGCACTCAAGAATCTTGCCGGCTTCTGTCACGCAGTAGCCGAAACCTCTAGCTGTTAGGGCAACGGCAAGGACGCGAACTTGTTTTGAAAATGTTTGGTCCATGTAGTTGGTTAATTAACGGTTGATATTGAATAACGGAGAGCGAGATCCGACAGCACTTGCTGTTTTTTTGGATCGGGCCTCTCATTTTCGCGATAGGAGAGCAATTTGGCGCGTGATGAAACGTCCTTTTCAATTTGCTCATAGAGGCCGGCAAACAGTTCGCGAATTGGTTTGCCGTAAATCGCCTCATACGCCAAGGCGGTTTCCAATGTGGGCGTGCGGGCATTGTTTTCGTCACGAGACACTTTGCCTCCTTTGTCCATCCCCTTCACACCCAGCATCAAAGCCACTTCCTCCTGGGAAAGTGAAGATTGCTTTCGATTGATGCGTAAATAGTTTGGTAGAGAGGGCATAGTTGAAAAACTGGACTCATTGAGAGTTCAGAGCCAAAGAATAGTCGCGCAGCGAAGACTGGCGTAGGGGGTCAAACTTGCCAAAAGTGGCATGTTTACGAAAAACACCAAGTCGGCTAGACGCAGTGTTATTATTGATACTACACCATACTTTACTAATTTAGTCAATATAGGCCCAATTGCCTAATCTGGCACATTACACCCCCTATAAATAGGTAGCTCGTAAGGATAGGTTTACCACATGGACGACAATCATCCCCCTACCATTCGTGACTTATACCCAACTTTCACCGAACAAGAGCTTGCAGAAGCAGAAGACAATCTTGAAAGGTATCTCACATTGGTATTGGGCATTTTTGAGCGCCGAGAATTAAAGCGAGCCGAACAATTGACAGAAGGTAGTGATGCGATACCATGTGAAGTGCCGGCTTCTAATACTCCATAATTATTCCAATCAATGTCAGGATATATCGGCTACATCCGTGTTTCCACGGTCAAACAAGGGACGACAGGGGTATCGCTCCAAGAACAACGCGATGCCATTTCACGCTATTCCGAACGCAACCAGTTTCCCATCACCATCTGGCTTGAGGAAATGGAAACGGCAGCCAAGCGTGGGCGTCCGGTGTTCAATCAGGCGCTTAAAATTCTACGCAACGGAAAAGCCCAGGGCATCATTCTTCACAAGTTGGATCGTGGCGCACGCAATCTTCGCGATTGGGCAGCTATCGGTGAACTGTCAGACCAAGGAGTTGAAATTCATTTCGTCAATGAAAGCCTTGATCTCCAATCACGAGGCGGGCGACTTTCCGCAGATATTCAAGCGGTCGTTGCCGCTGATTTCATCCGAAACCTGCGCGAAGAAACGCGCAAAGGCTTTTATGGGCGTTTGAAACAGGGGCTTTATCCATTACGCGCCCCGATAGGCTATGTTGATCAAGGCAAGGGCAAGGCAAAGACAATTGACCCCGTCACGGGGCCGCTTGTCAGAAAGGCGTTTGAATTATATGGGACTGCCCATTACAGCCTTGAAACATTAGGCTGGGAACTTTATCAGCTTGGTTTCCGCAATCGGAATGGCGGGCTGGTAACGCGAAATGGGTTGTCCACCATGCTCAACAATCCTTTTTATATCGGCATCATCCAAATTCAAAAAACAAGTGAGACTTTCATCGGAATTCACGAACCGATCATAAGCAAACTGCTTTTTGACCGTGTGCAAGGAGTTTTAACCGGCAAGATCAATACACGCAGCAAGCGGCACAATTATGAATTTCGCCGGATGCTTACTTGTAGCTGCACATATTCACTCATCGGCGAACGACAGAAAGGCACTGTCTATTACCGTTGCCACGTTAAACTGTGTCCGCAGATTGCAATCCGTGAAGATGTTGTCGGTATGGAAGCAGCACAATTTATTCAAAAGTTTCGCTTCAATGAAAATGAAGTGGCTTATTTCAAAGCCAAGATTTTGAAAATGAAAAAAGATTGGGAGACGCGCCAAGAAGATGATACCCGGAATTTGAATATGAAGCTGGGGCAAATCAAAGACCGGCTGAACCGCCTGACAGACGCCTACTTGGACGCAGCTCTCGACAAGGAGATGTTTGAAGCACGAAAGAAAAGTTTGCTGATTGACCAGAAAGCTACGGAGGCAAATTTGGCGAATTTAGCTCGCGATGGCAGAGCAGCCCCAACCAAGTTGGATAAATTCCTCGAACTGGCTGGAAACGCTGGGTTGAGCCACGCCATCGCACTACCCGAAGAAAGACGTGATATGATCAAAATCTTCACCTCGAACCGTTTTGTAAACGGAAAAAAGGTAGATTTTAAGCCATCATTATCCTTTCAGGAGATCGTCAACCGACCTAATTTTGATTACTGTGACCCTCATCAGGACATACCTCGAACTTGGGACCGGATTCTCGCTTCCCTTGCAGGGTTAAACAGCGAAGGGTTGTTGCCCGACTTGTCTGAGGTCCCTGGGATTATGCGCTGTCGTGAGGCGACCGGTCCGGTAGACGGTCGGGATGATAGTAGCGTGGTGACGGAATGAGAGTAAGGGGGTCAAACTTGCCAGATTGGCAAGTTCTGCCTAGATAATTATTCCAAATCCTCCATCAAATCCGCAAAAGCATCCGGCTTGGGACAATTTACCTTTCTATCTCTAGTCTTCGTTATACTATCCCCTACAACTCGATACTCATCACCAAACGGTAATACGTCCGAAGTTAGCGGATTTGTAGCCAATGGGTTATGGACAATGATAAAATTCTCGCCGATACATTCTGGTTCACGGGGACTATTGATTATATGATCGATAGAGTAAATTACTGCACTTATGTGGGAATGTTCCGGATTTTCGAAAAAGTTCATGGGAATACCCTGGCCATTCTTCTTTGGAACTGAACCTAGAAAAGACCACCCTCGCGTCGGCTCCTTCTCAGTTGGCGCTTCCCCTACTACTGGAACAGGAAAACTTAAAGTCATGTCGCCAACACCAAACACAGCTTTAATAATCAAAGATGGAGGAATCTCTACATGACCAAGCACAGAACGATTTAAAGCAATCACATAAGGTTCATTTTTCATCATCAGTCCCTTTTTTAGGTCTTCAGAATATTTCTTAAATTTTGTATCTAAGGCACTGGCAACTCTCAAAAGCATTTCATCGACGGGCACACTACTAACGGTGTTGTAAATTAGATCTGGAACTTTATCAATACCATCACCAGGACGAACGGCAATTGCTTCAATCCAAGCTATTCGTTTTCCGGCTTGATCCTGAATATCAAAATCGGCGCCGACACCGGAATTATTCCCTATCTTGAAACCACGGTTTAAAAACGCAACACCCAAATAAAGCTCCCATGAGCGTTGAGCAAACTGATGTTTAAAATCAGTAAGAAAATGTGAGTCCGCATATGGTTCATATTGTACCCACAAATCCTCCATCCATTTTTTTACCTTTTGCCTTGAACCGCCAACAGCCTGACATATGTATGCAGGATCGTACTGAAAATACTGAGCCTTCAAAAGTTCAAGTTCATTGTCACTATTTATGTTAGGAAAGTTGTCAGAAAATAATTGCATCTTGTTTTTCATGATTCACCCTATACCCTTTTAGGATTCGGATCCAAAATCTTCATACTTTTTAATCATTTCGACCAAAGCAATACCTAAATCTGTAAGCCTAGCGGTATCGGAATTGTTTATACCGCTTCTATCTGAATGCATGGTTTCGCCGATTAGTCTTTCCCTAACAAGCGTATCTTCGTCGTTGTATACTAAACCGGCCGACTTATGTCCAACAGCTTCTGCGACCATCGTTCGCCATTGGTCTGAGCCGGTAGGTTTTACACCGGCATCTTTCATCCGTTTAGCAGCATTTAATGTTAAAAGCTGTGAAGAGCTCAATCTTTTAACTATTTGAAATATTTGATATTTAAGTATTTCTGAACCTTGGACACTATCTTTATCAATAACAGCATAAAATATTGCTTTCGTCGCTTTAAATCTATCCTGATCGGGCGCATCGCTATCGATAAATGCAAGCAGCTCAGACAGGGTCTGAAATCCGTATTTCGAATCGGCATAGTCTTCATTGATACGACCTTTTTTTACGAGAGACTGGAGTTCTCTTCCAACCTGTCGCATCAGGTTGCCCTTCAAAGCTCCCTGGACAATTCTTCCTGCCAGAAGTGCAACTCCAGATTTATCTAAGGCTAAGGCCCCAGTTACAAGTTCGGCAATTTTGACCTGTGGCTGATTAAGAAACTCTGCCAAAGCTTTTGGATTTTCGTATGGTATTACATCACCCGATATAGGCTTTGCTTTTTTCGCCTCTGGGTGATGTTCTTGAATCATCAATTAAGTATAGCATTTCTATATTATGTGATTGGTCGCATTTATCAGCCCAATCAACGATTAATGGAACAACCCCCAACCATCCGTGATCTGTATCCCCATTTCACCGAGAAGGAACTTCAGGAAGCGGAGCAGAATCTTGAGCAATATCTTGAAATCGTATTGCGGATATTTGAACGCCGTGAGGTAGAACAAGAGGAAAAGCGTAAAGCTCAAAAGTTCGACTCCCCTCAAGGGTCAACCTGTTTTTGCGGAAAATGTGATTTTTAGAAAACAAAAAACCCAGTAGATGCTGGGTTTTTTGTCTCATGGTGTGTAAACATGCCAAATCTGGCAACTGTGACCAACGACAGGACATACCTCGAACTTGGGATAAAATTCTCGATACGCTGGCAGGGTTAAATAGCCAGGGCTTGTTGCCTGATTTGTCGCTTATCGCTGATGTCACGAGACGCCGGGAAGCGACCGATCTGATGGATGGTCAGGACGATGGTAACTCAGTGGTGAAATGAAGGCAGGTGGGTAAAGTTGCCAAAAGTGGCAAGTAAATATTTTATGCCACAGAATCGTCACCTTCTGGTAATGCTGTTGCGCATCCAGTGGTGAAAAGCTTGTCACAGTGCGCAAGCATAGACTCAATGAAACGTCCATGATATATGGCATACACCTCAGACGACACTTTTGAACTTTGAGGTGGCATAATGTTTAATACGAGGCGTTGTTTTTCCACCACCGATGGCCGAAGCCATGCCAGATTTTTCCATTGTGTTGCCGTATGTGTGAAATCGCCGTCTTTATCATAAGACCAAGTAGCTACATGGCCGTCATCAATGGCTTTTTTAAAAGCCGCCAATAATTTGTTCGGAGTATCTGTTGTCAGGTAAATTGCCATATATTTTAGTGGTTGTTGCTTGAGGTGAATAGATATTGAACCGACATATTTGTCATCAGCTTAAAAGACCTCTCACAACCGGGATATGTGAGGCGATACGATAAAGCCATCCCCAACGCACTTCTCCGCGCATCTTATGCTCTTCCAGCTTTCCGATACGCATCTTCAGGTCGCACACTTCGCCTTGAACCGTGGCGAGACGTTCGACGTATCGCCCGAAGGCATACGCGGCCATGAATGCGATTACGCCAATAATGATAATGGTCGATGTTTTCACATTGGTTTAATCCACGTGTTCGTTCCACGCCACCTTGAAGCCGTCGTCATGTTTCGCCGCTTCTTCGATGGCGTCCTCAATCTCGGCAGTAATGCCTGTCGTGCTTCGAAACCAGTTGATCATCATGGGCGCCGTGTCGAAATGCTGCGCTTGCGCCATCTTCTGGTGTGCGTTCGTCTCGCCGATGTATTTACCGCCCTTGGTTCGGTATATCTTGATGCGAGGCGTCGGTCCGGTGCTTTGCCCGATCAGTTCGCCGGTGAAGTCGAGGTTGGCAACGCCAGCTCGCTCAATGCTGTAATCTTCCATAATTTTTTTGTAATGCTGCTCGCGCAAATCGTGGCGCGTATTCACGAGCAGGCGTGCCGGCCTGCCAGCGGAATTAGTCGTTGGATTACTTTTTGAGGATTTGGCTCAAGCTCTTTCCGGTGTCTTCCCGGACCGTTTCCAGTTTGGTGTCGGAGCGATAGCCGGGAGCGACGTGCTCGCCGTATTGTTCGCGAAGCGTTTTGACCAGGGTGTCGCCGCGCTTCTCGCGGATTTCGCCGTTGCCATCGCGTTGGCGGCCATCGAGTCCTTTCGGATAATGTTTATTGCTCATTTTAATATATGGTTCGCGCCAGTCGTGCCGACTTTGGCGTGTCGAACTGCATCCGCAGATCAATTGTTAAACCACGCAAAACCGTTCACTCGACCACGAACTTCCTGAATGTGGTTTCTTTTAAGAAACTTTGCAAGCGAATTCTGTTGCTCTTGTGAACTATTTCACATATTGTTTTCATATGCGAAACCCCGGCGAACGAATTCGCACTTGGCGAACCGAGAAAAATTTCACCCTTCCGGCTCTCGCAGAACGCGCCGGACTCTCGAAGGGACTGATTTCCAAGCTCGAAAACAACGAAGACAGCAATCCGTCCTTGTCCACGCTCTACAAGATCGCCGAAGCAATGGACATCACTGTCGCTGATATTCTCGACACCGAACAAGTCCAATTGAAGCGCATCATCCCCGAAGAGCAGCCGTATTGGCAAAAGGGCCTGATCGAATATTTGATTTCCCAGAACACGCAGCCGGACCCGGATATTTTGAATGCTCTCTATGTTTTGCGTAACCGCAAGGCAGATGAGACCGAAGATCTTGAACGCTGGAAGTTTCTATACAAGAGCATCGAGAATAGTTTCAAAAAGTGATCGGCTTTGGTAATTTCGTCGTATGTCCACATCGGCGAAAGGGCGCGGGGCTTCCGCGGTTGTTCATAAATCAATCGAGGCACTGCTAGCGGCGCACCCGAACGACGACAGTCCCGAAGCCATCATCCGTCGTCTGGCGCGCGAAAAAATCGCCTACGCGAAGACTCATCGTTGGAGCGGGCCACCCTACTGCCCCAAGGAGTTCGCGAGCATTTTCGGCATCAAATGCAAGGAAGTGGACCACGAGATCGACGGCGAGGGCAGAATCCTCCTCTCACGGGCCAAAAAACTTGAGATCGAATATCGGAAAGGCCGTTTGCCGGAACGCCAGCGGTTCACCATTTTTCACGAATTCGCGCATACCCTCTTTCCTGACTATTGCGAATTCATCCCTCAGCACCAGTCGTCACAGAAGAATCCGCCGAGTCCGGTAAAAAAGTTCGAGCGCCTGTGCGACGTGGGCGCTTCCGAGTTGCTCATGCCCTTCGACGATTTTGCAGCCGACATCCAAAAGCAAACATCCCTGAGCGTCGAATCCGTCCACAAGCTCCGCGAGCGCTACCACGCGTCAATTGACGCCACGATATATCGGTTGTTAGATTTGGTGACGAGTGTTGGCTTTGCGGCAGTATTCCTCTCGGATCAGCGAGGCGACAATCAGGGATTCGGCCCCTTATGGGTCAAGCATTCAAGCCGGAACGGTCTTTTCAAAACGTTCATCCCTGCTGGCGTCACGCCCCCGAGACATTCGGTGGCGACGCAGTGTTACCGGAATAATCTGGAAACCACCGCAGCCGTAAAAGAGACATGGTGGATCAAGGGAGCGCCCCGGAGTTGGTTGGTCCAGGCAGCGAAACTACCCATGGTCGAAGAGGACGCGCATTACCCGAAAGTCGTCGCTCTTTTGTTTCCCACAAGCTACGGAAAAGTCAAACCGAGTGCGTAACGAGCTCGAATTCATTTCGTATCGTATAATAGAATTTATGAAGCTTTCATCCGTCACTCTGACAAACTTTCGATGCTTCGGCCCGAAAACACAAGTCATCCCCTTGGACAGTGGGTTGGTGTCTTTGCTCGGCGCGAATGGCGCTGGTAAGTCCGCGGTGCTGGCCTCCTTGAGCAAAGTCTTCGGTCTCACGAATGCAGACCGAACATTGGAGAGAAACGATTTTCACTTGCCGCGCGGTAAGACCTGGGATGATGTCGGCGAAATCGAGATGGTGATCGAATTGCGCTTTGATTTGCCGGAACTTAAAGACGGCGGCGCAAAGA
>DASZCA010000311.1:0-15524 GCA_035943555.1 Verrucomicrobiia bacterium | reverse complement strand
CGTGGTTTATTGCCTGGAGTCGCCGGACTTGGCGGCGGGTATAAAAATTTCGGATGTGCGGATTCCTGCGGATATGGATTTGACGGCGCGTTTCGATCATCGGCTGCTCGGAGGCGTTGTGGTTCTGGATGGAAAAGTATTGGTGCGGGCAGGGGAAGACTGGGCCGGAAAACTGTATCGCGAAGTCCGGCCGGAACAATTCAAAACCATAACGACCAAGTTTATTCCGTATTCTGTGTGGCAAAATCGCGGCCCGTCGGAGATGTCGGTCTGGTTGCCGCGCGCCGGCCAGTAAGGTTCTTGCGCAGTTTTCTCAAGCAATTTTGCAGAATTTCGAGGTTCGCGCCCACGATGGTGTGTTATTTTAATGCACCCCATGAAATCGAAGTTTTTTCTATTGTGCCTGCTGGTATTTTTTGCCCGGGATGGAAATGCCGGACAACTGAAAGTGGATATCAACCGCGACGGTAAAAACAGCCTGAGCACGACGGCCACCGGCTATACCCAGTGGACCACCGCGAGCGGTGTCGGCACTTCGAGCATTGGCACGGCTCCAATCACCCAAAGCTTTCCTTTCACTAACAATGATCTGACCGTGTCCACCGTGACCGTGTCTTTGTCCATGACTGCGGCGGCGCAAGCTGCGGGCGGCACCGGCCTTACCTATACTTATTACGGCCTTGGCACCACCACACCGGGATGGCAGTTGGTAAGTGACGGTGTCACCGTGGCCCCGCCAGATGGCAATGCTGGCGGACAGATTCAGGTGACCATCACCGGCTTGGGCGCCGGAAATCACTCCCTGCTCACATTTCATAATGGCGGCGACGCTCCTTCCGCCTATGGCACCATGGCTCCGATCCAAGTCTACCTCAACGGCACCTACGTTACCGCCATCACTCCATCGATCCGCACGAATGATCTTGCCGCGCCGACTGTCTACCTTAATTTTACCACCGCCTCGACCAGTGACGTGACCACGGTGCTTTTTGCCGCTGACACCAATTCAACCGCCACGACCAAGAACGTCGTGCTGGACGGTTTCGAGATCGACACACCCAACTCGTTGCACATCGCCAATTCACCCTTGCCCGCGAACGGCGATGAGCATGTCAACGCGGATTCCGGCAGTCTAAGCCTGCTATGGAGCCCTGCGCTTGCCAGCAATGCCGTCTCCCATGACGTCTACTTCGGAACCAACCAAACCGCCGTCCTCAACGCCACGCATGCCGCCCCGGAGTTCAAGGGAAACCAAGTCGCGACAAACTACACGGTGACCGGCCTCAACAGCATGTTGACGTACTACTGGCGGATTGATGAAATTGATGCCTTGGGCAACGTGACTCCCGGTGCGGTCTGGATGTTCCGGACGCGGCATCTGGCCTTTCCGGGCGCGGAAGGCTATGGACGCTTTGCGCGGGGCGGACGCGGCGGTGTGGTGATGGAGGTCACAAATTTGAACGACAGCGGGCCGGGCAGCTATCGTGCGGCGATTGAAGCCAGCGGGCCACGCACCGTTGTATTCCGGGTGTCGGGCCTCATTCGTTTGTTATCCCCCTGCATCGTCGGCAACGGCTATATCACCATCGCCGGCCAAACTGCACCGGGCGACGGCATTTGCATCGCCAACTGGCGCGCGGGCATGAGCGGGCCAAATGACGTCATCTTGCGGTATATGCGTTTTCGCATCGGTGACGCCGAGCAGCAATCCATGGATGCCATGAGTCCCGGCAGCGCCACGCACACGATTGTTGATCATTGTTCTTCCAGCTGGTCGCTGGATGTGGCGTGCAATTCCTTGCAATCCGGGAGCGTCGGCAGCCAGTCGGCGATGACCACATATCAGAAGAATATTATTTCCGAGCCGTTGCGGTATTCATACCACTACAATGACACTCTGCGGGCCCAAGGCTCCAACAATGTCTATCAACCCCATGCGTTTGGCGCGTCCATCAGCGGGGAAATCGGCAGCTACCATCATAACCTCATTGCACACTCGACGGATCGTAACTGGTCGCTGGCGGGGGGCTATGACAAGAGCGTGAGCTATGCCGGATCGCTCGATCTTCGCAACAATGTCGTCTACAACTGGACCGCCCGCACGACGGATGGCGGCGTGGCGCGTTGTAACTACGAAAGCAATTATTACAAACCGTTTCCGGCGAACAACCCCGTGACCTTTCTGCTCCGGCTCGACCCGATCAACACCAACAACGCGACCAAACCGTTCTACTACATGGTTGGCAATGTGATGGAGGGGAAAAATTACATCAACAACAACTGGCAGATCGGGACGGCGGTTCCCACCGGCAACGGTTCCAACAATTATGCTGACGTGAACCAGGTCACGCTGGCCATGACCAACGCGGAAATTTTTCCGTCTTACGTCACCACCCAGACGGCGAGCAATGCTTACAAGGTGGTGTTGTCAGATGTAGGGTGCAATCTGCCCGCGGAGGATTTGACCGATCGCCGCGTCATCGGCGAAGTGCTCGATGGCACGACGCATTACATGGGCACCAACGGTCCACACTATACCATCAACGGCTACTACCAGCCCGCCAGCATCGGCCCGGACAACCCCGGTCTGATTGATTCCCAAACGGACGTGCATGATTATACTAACGATGTCACCAAGGTGAATTATTCGGCCAATTACCCGTGGGCCCCTTATGCCACGTACAACGTGCCGGCGGATACGGACCATGACGGGCTGCCCGACTGGTGGGAATTGATGAAAGGTTTGAATCCCAACTCCGCGCCCGGGGACTTTTCTGATAGCAATGGTGATCCTGATGGTGACGGCTATTCAAATCTCGAGGACTACTTGAACTGGTTGGCCGGTATCCATGTTGATAGCCTGCGCAACACGAATGTGGATGTGGATCTGACCCAATACACTCGTGGTTTTACCAATAACTCGCCAACTTACGTTGTCTCCAATCCGACCAACGGAACCGTCAGTTTGCTGACCGGCGGAAAGGTCGCCCGTTTCACGCCGTCGGCGAATTTTTACGGCCTTGGCAGTTTTCAGTTCAAAGTCACCGATGCCTCATCGTTTTCCTACACGAATAACATTGGGATTCATGTCCGTGCGCTGCCCGCCTCGCAACTCTCCATGGCCAACGCTTCTTCGGCGCCACAATTGCGCTTCGCCGGCGAATCCGGCATGTATTATCTTATCCAATATTCCGATGATCTCCAAAATTGGAACACGTGGACCAACGTCACTGCGGCCTCGACACCCTCACCGATCAGCATTCCCGGTTTTCCGAACCCGTCGGCCCGCTTTTACCGGGCCGTTTCTGTTCAATAGGGAAATCAGAATTCCATATTCATCTGGCAGTTTTTTAATTAGGAATCAGCCGGAAAATGCTACGCTGGTTCAAACCAATGCGAGTCCTTTTCTGGAGCATTCTTAGCCTGTTAGGATGGATGACTGTTTTCACCGGCGCACCCGCTGGCGCGGCAGAATTGCCGTCAAGCACGGCTTATATTTTCACTTCCTTCCACGACGCCGACCAAAAATATCTCCGGTTCCTCTGCAGCTTCGACGGCTATCACTGGACTAATGTGCCGGGAACATTTCTGGAGGCAAATGTCGGGATGAGCAAACAGTTTCGTGACCCCAGCATCCTGCGCGGCCCGGACGGAACATTTCATCTGGTGTGGACGGCGGGTTGGCATGGCGATCAGGGCTTCGGCTATGCCGATTCAAAAGATCTGATTCATTGGTCGGAACAAAAATTTATACCGGTGATGACGAACGAGCCGACGACGGTGAATGTCTGGGCACCCGAGCTTTTTTACGATCAGAAAGGGAAGCAGTTTGTCATCCTCTGGGCCTCGACGATTCCCGGTTGTTTTCCAGATAAGTTGGAGAAGCATGATAACAACCAGCGTTTGTATTTCACCACGACGCGGGACTTTCAAAATTTTACGCCGGAAAAGCTGTTTTTCGAGCCGGGCTATAGCGCGATTGACGGCTTTATTCTAAAAGACGGAAAGCAGTTCGTATTGGTGAACAAAGACAATTCACGCACAAACTTGAACCTGCGGGTTGCCTTTGCCAAATCACCCTTGGGGCCATGGAAAAGCGTGTCGGAGCCGTTCACTCAAAAGTTTACGGAAGGGCCTTGCGCTTTGAAAATAGGAGATGACTGGCTGATTTATTTTGATGCCTATCGTGAGAAGATATTCGGAGCCGCGAAAACGCGGGATTTCAAGACGTTTGCGGACGTTACGAAGGAAGTCTCATTTCCTCCAGAACACAAGCATGGTACGGCGATTGCAGTTCCGCGCAAAATTTTGGACAATCTTTTGACAGCCGATCCCCGGTGATATTGAAAATGATATGAAATTATCCCGTTTCCTTTCCGTTGCTGTATTGTTGGTCGCCTTTGGCATGAGCGCCAGTGCGCAAACTAACGCGGTATCAGAGCAAGCCGAAGCGGCATATGCCAAGTCGATTGAAGGCCGCACGGCCGACATCTTGAAGGTGCTTGCGTTGACCGATGCCAGCAAGACGACGCATGTCCATGATGCTGTGATGGCCCAATATCGCTCGCTGCGCGCCTGGCACGCAGAGAACGACGCCAAGTTAAAAGCAGCCAAAGCGGACACCAATGCCGTGGCCCAGATCAAGGTTTCACTGAAGACGTTGCATGATGGGTTTCTTGCCAAACTCGGGGAGGATCTCACGCCGGCGCAAGTGGAGCAGGTCAAAGACAAGATGACCTATGGAAAAGTGCAGTTTACTTTGGCCGGGTATCTAACGGCGTATCCGGACCTGAGCGAAGAACATCAGCAGAAGATTTTGGAACTGCTTAAACAGGCCCGTGAAGACGCGATGGATGGCGGCAGCGCGGATGAAAAAACTGCGATCTTCCAGAAAGCGAAGGGCAAGATTAACAACTATCTTTCCAAGCAGGGCATTCATGCTGAAAAGCATAAGGCGGCGCCGGAGACCAATGCGCCGGCAAAATGATCGGTTACCCTATGAGCCAGCCCATTCTTCGTCATATCGCCAATCTCTGGACGCTCATGGGGCATCCGTCCAAGGCTGCCGAATGGAGCCTTGATCAAAAATTAGTCGCGATCAAAGCTGCCGGTTTTGACGGCGTGTGTTGGGGCGGCAGCAAAGAACTGGGCGAAGGCTGTCGGCGGCATGGTTTGATTTTCGTTGGCGGACTGGCATCCGGGAACGCGGCTGATTTTTCGCGTCTGCTGCAAGAGCAGAAAGACTGTGGTGCCGTTCATGTGAATGTGCAGCTTGCCGCTCATGACACATCATCGTCCACGGCCTTTGAACTTGCGCTTGTGCTAAATCGCGAAGGCAAACGCCTCGGACTTGTGCCGGGCATTGAGACGCATCGCGGCACGTGCACAGAAACGCCGGAGAAGCATTACGCGTTATGTGATGCCTACCAAAACGCGACTGGCGAGTTATTACCACTATCAGTTGACCTCTCGCATTTCGCCGTGGTGAAGCACCTCGTGCCGGAGAATTTTACGCAGCGATTGCTGGGACGTCCTGATCTGATTCAATGCGCACAACAATTTCATTTTCGCCCGTTTAACGGACATCACGTTCAGGTGCCCATCACGGATGGCCGTGGAAACCTGACGCAGGAGGTCAAAGACTGGCTGCCGTTCGCCGAAGCGTTGCTCCAATGCTGGTTTGATGGGAACCGGAATACGGCGCGTGAAATTTTTATCTGCCCCGAACTTGGTCCGGTAGAGGGCGGTTACGCTCTCTCGACATTCCCCAATAGCTGGGAAGAGGCAAAAGTTTTGCGTGGTGAAATCGACAAGCTGTGGCGGAAGGCAACGGCCTGAAGCTGCTGCTTTACTTTCGCCGGTGACTGGCCGGCGGACTGCCGGTGACGTGTTTGAAGACCCGATAAAACTGCGCATAGCTTCCAAAACCCGCTTCCAGCGCGGCATCAAGCATCGTCCGGCGCTGGCCGGTGCCGTAGAGTTCGGTGAATCTTTCCACGCGCTGACGGTTGCGAAAATCTACCAAGGCTATCCCCGTCTGTTGCTTGAACAACCGGCTCAACCGGTGTGCGCTCAAACCGGCGCGATGTGCGATTTCATTGAGACCAAGCAAATTGCTCTCGTGCCGGATGATGCGCGCCGCCTTTTCCACGGCTGGATGCACATCGCGCACGGGCACATCGGCCGCGTGTTCAAAATATCCCCACGCACTCAACAGGGCATAAGCGAGGCCGGTGTTAAACAGTCCGGTCTCATTTCGGGCTTCGTCAACTTCCGGAAACAGCTGTTCCAACCGCGTCAATGCAGGCTGTGAAAGCCGGCGGCAAAATTCACCCGCCGGATTTCTTTGGCGCAAAATCTTTGCGCCCGCCCCCGTGGCGATCCGGGCGACTGCCTTGGGTTTGAAGACGCCGATCCACATCTCAAAATCCGTCGATTGTTCGACGAGGACGTGCTCCTGCGCGGGAAAGAGCCAGAGCAGGTCGCCGCGCCGGATTTCGTATTTGCGGTTCTCCAGCAGGTAAAGCCCGCTGCCGGAGGTGACGAGGTTCAGTTCCAGTTCGGCGTGACGGTGCATGGCATTGCGCCCGTGATGGCGGTAATGCCACAGGTTTCCATCCAGGCCGGCGGGCAGGTTGAGGTGCTGGCGCATGCGACAAAAAATGATAACAAGTCGTCCCCAAAATGAGAAGATGGTTTCGCCGTTTTTTGCGAACCTTTCATCATGATCACCATCACCCAAGAGCAGCGCGAACTTTACAAGAACGAGGGCTACATGATTTTGCCCGCCGTCATTCCGCCGGCCTTGCTCGAAATGCTGCGCGAGGAATGTTCCTATTACCTCGGTTATTACGACTCCATCATGGACGCAAAAGGCGTCCAGTCCGAAGGCATCAGCCACCGCGGCAAACGTTATTTCATCAACAACCGCTACCGCCTGAGCAGCCGCCTGTGGCAGTTCATTTTCAGCGATGTGATGGCCCAAGTGGCCGCCGCGACCGTCGGGCCGGAAGCGCAACTGTTCCATGAACAATGGGTGGTTAAAGGCGCGGAGCAGGGGATGAAGTTCTCCTGGCACCAGGATAGCGGTTATGTGAAATGGTATGACCCGGCCACGAACCATAAGCCGTATGTCACCTGCTGGTGCACGCTGGATGCGGTGAGCGAAGAGAACGGCACGGTGTACATCCTGCCGCACTCACGTGCGGGCACGAAGGACAAGATCATTGATCATCACAAGGAAGAAGGCACTAACGACCTCATCGGCTACACCGGCGCCGATCCGGGCGATCCGTTGATCGTTCCCGCCGGCAGCATCGTGGCGTTCGACAGCTACCTGTTTCATCGCAGCGGACCGAACAAGACCAACCGCATGCGCCGCATCTATCTGCCCCAGTACAGCGCTGCCCCGATCAAACGTCCCGATGGCAAAGCGTGGGCGATGGCCACGCCGTTCCTGCAAGGTGGAAAAAATATTTACGACCACGCCGCCGATACGGCGGACAAGTACGGGCCGTTTCCTGCCGAGAAGAAATAACACGGTTAAACCGCCCGGAGCCATCAAGCCTCCGGGTCAGATCGCAAAGTCCGAGTATTCCGGCTTCACGGCTTCCGTGGGCGCGGACAACATTCCCGCTGCCACGGTCGCATTGGAACCTTGCTCGATCAGGATGAACGAGCCGGTCAGCCGGTTCGTGCTGTAACCGTCGAACACGATCGGTTTGGCCGTCTTGATCTTGATGACGCCGATGTCATTCATTGCGAGGGCGAATGCGGGTGCTTTGGGATCAGGATTGGCCGGCGCCGGTTCCAGTTCCAAAGTATCGAAGTTGATCTTGCTTTCGATCTGTGTCACGACGGCCTGTACCGTTTGCGTCGTGTGCTTCAGGAAATATTTTCTGCCGGCCTGCAACGGGCGCAGATGCATCCAGCACACCCGCGCCGTCAATTCCGCGCCCTGTCCCGGCAAATTTTCCAAGCCGACAATCATGTCGCCACGGCTGACATCGATGTCATGCTCGAGGCAGAGCGTGACGGATTGCGGGCAAAACGCCTCAGCCACTGAGCCGTCATAAGTCCACACATCTTTGATCGTCGTCTTGATGCCGACGGGCAACACGACCACTTGCTGGCCTTTGCGCACGATGCCGCTGGCGATCTGGCCGCTCAATCCACGAAAATCATGCAACGCCTGATCCGTCGGATTATTCGGGCGGTTCACCCACTGCACGGGGAAACGGAAGGTGTTCAGGTTCCAATCGCTAGCGATGTGAACCGTCTCCAGATGCGCCAGCAAGTTTGGCCCTTCATACCACGGCGTGTGCTTCGAGGTATCCACCACGTTGTCGCCGTTCAGCGCGCTGATGGGGATGAATTTCACATCGCGGAACACATCGAGCTTTGGGAGAAAATCTTCGATCTCGTCGCGAATTTCCTGAAAGCGTTCCTGCTTCCAATCCACCAGATCCATCTTGTTGATGGCGATGACCAGATGCGGAATGCCCAGCAGCGCCGCGATATACGTATGACGGCGCGTCTGTTCGATCACGCCCTGCCGTGCATCCACCAGCACGATGGAAAGATTCGCGTTCGAAGCACCCGTGACCATGTTGCGCGTGTACTGCACATGTCCCGGTGTATCGGCAACGATGAACTTGCGCTTCGGCGTGGCGAAATAACGGTACGCCACATCGATCGTGATGCCTTGCTCGCGCTCGGCGCGGAGGCCGTCGGTGAGGTTGGCCAAGTTGATCTGGCCGCCACCGGTGATGGCCGCGGATTTTTCCAGCGCCTCGACCTGGTCTTCCATCAACGACTTGGAATCGTAAAGCAAACGGCCGATAAGCGTGGACTTGCCGTCATCAACGGAGCCGCACGTATTAAAACGCAAAAGTTCGATAGGGTGCTGCGTATTGGACATATCAATCAAAAATATCCGGCTTTCTTGCGGTCTTCCATGGCGGCCTCGCTGGCCTTGTCATCGGCGCGGGTGCCGCGTTCGGTCACGCGGGCGGCGGCGACTTCGGCGATGATGTCGTCGATCGTGTCCGTCTTCGATTCGATCATCCCGGTATTGATCATGTCGGCGATGGTGCGGACACGGACGACCATTTTCTTGACCGGTTCATTCGGCTTTGGGCGCGCCCCGGCATACGGATCGGGCTTGGACGCATCGGTATGCGGCGGCGGCACCGGTAACCATTGTCCTCCGCGCCAGAAACACTCGCGCTCGTGGCTGAAATAGATGTTCGGCACCTCGAGCTTTTCTTTTTTGATGTATTCCCAAACGTCCATCTCCGTCCAGTTGGAGAGCGGAAACACGCGCATGTTTTCACCGGGATTCACACGGGCGTTGTAAACGTTCCAGATTTCCGGGCGCTGGTTTTTCGGATCCCACTGGCCGAACGAGTCGCGGAAGCTGAAGAAACGTTCCTTCGCCCGCGCTTTTTCCTCATCACGCCGCGCGCCGCCGATGGCGCAATCAAATTGGAATTCTTCGATCGCATCGAGCAGCACACGGGTCTGGTGCTGATTGCGGCTAACCTGTCCGGGCGTCGGTTGGATGGCGCCGCGAGCGATGGCCGCATCCACCGAACGGACGATCAGCTTCGCACCCAACTGCTTGGCGCGCCGGTCGCGGAAATCAATGAGCTCGGGAAATTCGTGCCCTGTCTCAACATTCAAAAACGGCATCGGGATGTCGGACGGGCGGAAGGCTTTCTCGGCGAGTCGCAGCAGGCAGATGGAATCCTTGCCCCCGGAAAAGAGCAGGGCGGGGCGCTCAAACTCGGCCGCGACTTCACGCATGATGTGAACCGCTTCCGTTTCCAAAAATTGCAGATGGTCTAAATGATAACTGCTCATGTTGAAATTCTGATTAGCCTTTCACCGCTTTGCCGCCCCAGCTCGCGTGCAGGCCGCACTCGCGCTTGTCATCCGCCTTCGCCGGATCGAAATAATCCCATTCGTTCGGCAGGTTGTTTTGCTTCAAATAATTTTCCATCTCCGCATCCGTCCAGTTGAACACGGGGCTGACCTTTAACGAATTGAAATTCGTGTCGTTCACCAAGATGTCCAGGCCGGCGCGGTTCGGGTTCTGCACCTTGCGCAAGGCGGTGATCCAGACGACCGGCGCCAGTTCCTTCATGCCGCGCTGGAACGGTTCCAGCTTCATCGTGGTGCTGAAAGCCTTGATGCGCTCCTCGTTTTCCGGCGTCGGTTCGGGCATGCCGCCGAAGGCCGCGTCGTAATGCGCCGCCGTCAGCTTCGGGATATACGCCTTGATGTTCAGCTTGAGCTGTTTTTTCAGCGCCTCGGCGTGCTTGTACGTCGCCGGACGATTGTAACCGTGGTCCACCCACAACACCGGAATATCCGGCTGCACCTGCGTGACGAGGTGCAAGATCGCTGCTTCATAGGGCCGGTAATTCGTGGAAACAATCGCGCGACCGTTCGCCTGCGCGATGGCCCAGCGGATGATTTCCAATGGCGATTTGGAACTGAGTTCGGCGTTCGCCTTTGCGATTTGATCAGGAGACATGGCTATATTAGTTGGTTGCCGTCTGCTCTTTCAAAAGCACCCGTTGGCTCCAGTCGCCAAAGCGTTCGCCCGCGTTGCGTTCTTTCGCAAAGCGCGCGAATACCGGACGAAACTCGGTTTCCAGATCCGGCTCCTTGAGCGTGTCTTTCCATACCTTGCTGAGCCGCGTGCCCGTTACATCGCCGCCCACCCAGATCTGATAGCGTCCCGGGGCCTTGCCCACGAAGCCGATCTCCGCCATGTACGGACGCGCGCAGCCGTTCGGACAGCCGGTCGAGCGGATGATGATCTCCTCGTTGGGCAGGCCGACTTCCGCCAGCAATTTTTCGAGGCGTTCGACCATGCCCGGCAGGGCGCGTTCCGATTCCGCGAGACCGAGGCCGCACGTCGGCATGGAAGGGCAGGCCATCGAAGCCGCGTGCAGCACCGAAGTCTGGTTTTCCGTCTTAACCCCATACGCGGAGAGCAACGTGTTGATGGGATGTTTATCCTCTTCACTCACGTTTGCTAAAATGACGTTCTGATTGCCCGTCAGACGGAACTCAACCGAATGAAACGCATCCGCCACATGGCGCAATGCCGTCTTCAGCTTATAGCCGCCAAGATCTTTCACGCGGCCCATGCTGACGAACAGGCCGAGGAACCAGCTTCCGTCCACCGCCTTGTGCCAGCCCAGCAGGTCAGACGTCGTAGTGAATTCATACGGCTTGTTCGGTTCCAGCGTGATGCCGGCGCGCTGGTTCACTTCCTCTTGCATGAACTGCACGCCGCGTTCGGCCACGACGTATTTCAAACGCGCGTGTTTGCGGTCTGTGCGATCACCAAAATCACGATGAATTGTCAGCACCGCTTTCGCCACTTCCACGATCTTATCCGGCGTGAAGAAGCCGATGACATCCGCCACGCGCGGATAGGTGGCCGCGTTACCATTGCTCCGGCCCATGCCGCCGCCGACGCACAAGTTGTAACCGATGACCTGGTCATCTTCCACCACGGCGATGAAACCCAGGCAGTTGGTCAGGATGTCCACGTCATTCACCGGCGGGATCGCGAAGGCGATCTTAAATTTGCGCGGCAGATACGTTTTGCCGTACAGCGGATCCTCAAAGTTTTTGTTTTCCGCCGCCGCATTGTCCAGCTGCACACCGTCGATCCAGATGGAATGATACGCCTTCGTCTGCGGCGCCAGCGCCATCGCGACCATGTGCGCATCGGCCAAAACTTGCGCGCGCGCTTTGGTATAGGCGGGCGTCGGTGCGGCCATGACGTTACGGTTCACATCGCCGCACGCGGCGAGCGTGGAGAGCAGGCACTCGTTGATTTTTTTGACCAGCGGGCGCAACCCGGCCATCACCACTCCGTGGAACTGGATGCTTTGGCGCGTCGTGATGCGCAGCGTGTTGTTGCCGTATTCCGTCGCCAGCGAATCGAAGACGCCATACTGCTTGGCCGTCATCACGCCGCCGGGAATCCGGCCGCGGATCATCATGATATACTTCTTGCCCGTCTTGCGCAGATCGCGGTCGTCTTGCTGGTAAGAGCCGTGAAATTTCAGGAACTGGTTGTCGTCATCGCTGAAATGGTCATTGGCCGGATCATTGAAGGTCGCGGCGATGGTGCCGGCCAGCGTGGGGATCGCGGCTTTGATTTGTTCGTTGTGCGTTAACTTGACAGGTGCTTCAGCGCTCATAGCGAATGATTAGCATACCTTGCCGGAGGTTGCTGTTCAAGTACGGGTTGCGGTTTGCAATGCAGCCCGCTAATCTATCGGTTCGTGCAACGTAATGACCTTTCCGCTGCTCACCGGCGGTCATGTTGCTCAGCGTCGTCCTCGTCCTCGAATCTTTCTCCATTCGCGCCAATCCGCGAAATTCGCGGCGCACCAGTTTTCGGCAGCTTTCCGCCTCCAATCCGGCCAGATTCCGACCTGCATTATTTGTTTTCATTGGGCTTTGCATGATTTTAGCGTCAATTTAGTGAATAAAAAAAGTGGCCGGATTTACCCGGATTTACCCGGAAACTCCACGCCGGAGCGCGGCTGTGTTGGGGAGCCAGGGACCAGCCGCAGCGTGTGACTTGCAACCATCGCTTTGAATCGTTCCAGCGACGTCCGCCCCGTCCATTCGTCATTCGAACTTCGTCATTTATGTCTGTCATGCCCCTTCATTAAATCACACTTCTTTGAAACTTGAATTCGTGTGGGGAATGTAACTAGCAGATTTATGCCATTTATTTTCATTTTTCCCGAGTGGGAAGGGGTGGCGAAGCGAGATTTTAAAAATTGCGATGTTAGTGCTTGCCGGAAAGCAGTTTGCAAAGGATGACTTTCATCACCTTTAATCCGTAAATCCCTTAACCCATTGATTCACAAGTCAATATCCACCCATCTCCGCGACCCTCTGCGCTCTCCGCGCCTCTGCGTTTTTCGGCTTCCGTCGATTCGTCATTCGTGCTTCGTCATTTCATTTAGGTCGCCGGAATGAACTTCTGAAACCACTTCGTCAGCCCGAACAACGCCAGAAAAACCGCCGTGCTCACCCACAACGCCATCAGCGGCGCCACCGCCAGCCAGTCCACGAACGTGATGCCCGCCAGCAAGTTGGTCACGATCCACCCCACATTTTGTTCGCCGCCGCCAAAAGTGCTTTTCACGCAACGTCCCACCCATAACGCCACTAAAGCCGCAATCCATAGTGCCGCTGTGCGATACGCGCCGACATTCATCATCCAGGCCAGGACGATCGGCGCCGCCAGCAGTACCAACGGCCAATGCGGCACCGGTCCGCGAAAACTTTCCCGCCGCGCCACATAGCTCAGCCCCACGATATAAAACGCCAGCGCCAACCCGCAAAAGACCGGTGCCCCGTTCAAGCCGGCCGGGCCGATGCTTCCCGCGATCACATAGACCCAGAACCGGCACGCTCCCATGATCCACGGCGACGCCGTAAAAAATTTATGAGTGAAATCATAGAGAAGGATGGTTAGCGCCAGCAGCACTGCGCACACCGCCGCCACCTTGCCGCAGAACAGCAGCAGAAAAATGCCCGCTCCCAGTTGCCCGAAACCCAGCCGCCAGACTTCCGGCGCGGAAATTTTCCCCGAAGGTATCGGTCGCTCGGCGCGACGTTGCCGGTCGAATTCCTCATCGAACGCGTCATTCAAGAACATCCCACCCGTGTAGAGCACGCTCATGCCGAGCAGCAAGAAGGGCAGCTTCCAATAATTCCCGCCGCCGCCGAGCCACCAGCCTGCCAAACAGTTGGACCACACCGTCGGCAAATTCGACATCCGCCCGAGGACGAGCAGGGTGCGGAGTTGCGGCGACAGATTCATGGCGGGGCGAAGGAAAGCAGAAATGATTGCCACTGAAAAGGATGTTTGCTGGCGACGCTAGGTTTTACTGGCGGATTTAAGCCCTGCCAACGTGATTTTGGCGGGTTCCAATCCAACATGGGCGCACAGGTCCGGGAAAAAAGTCGCAAAGTCAGATTGAAACGCATCATAGTGGTCTCTGAGAATATGGGCACCATCGCCGATCGGCACCGGCCGTTGAAAACGGGCGGCCACCCGTTGCAGCGTCAGCGCAATGCCGTCCAAGTCTCCGTAAGAACTCAGCCAATCATGGGCCTTCATTTGTTCGAGTGGAAAATGGGCTGCCTGCGGAATGCTTTCGCGATGGTCATCAAATGAAGCATACACTTCCGCCACAAAATCCGGCAAAGGTTGCGGATGGAGCGAGTCCCATTCCCGGGTGAGGAAATGGTCGTAAAAAATATCCACGAGGATGCCGCCAAAACGCCGGTAGGGTGGTTGGATCCGTTGGATGCTTCGCCGCACCACGGGGTGCGCATCGGTAAAAGCATCTATTCTGCGATGCTGCTCGGCGCCGCGTTGGAAGGCGGGCGGCAAATCTGCCAAGGCTGACAGGGGAGCCAGATCAGGCAACAGGTTGCCGATACGGAACTCCGCCGCCGGCTCGGACAGGTAAAGATGTGACAGCCAGTTCATGCTGAATCAGGGCCAACACTATGCCTCAGAATCCGTGGAATGCCAGTCACGCCAGCCCGCGTTCGCCGAGTTGCTTCAGGGTCCACCGATACTCCTGCGCCAGTTGCTCCACCACGCTCTGCGATTTTAACTCCGCTGGCAAAACCTCCCATGTGTACGTCTCCATCTCCAGATGCGAGCAAAGCTGCGGGTTCACCGCCAATTCATCGAACACCCCCAGCAAATGGTCGTTCGTATTTTCAAACGGCGCGGCAGCGGGTGCATGCAACGGCACATGAAAATGAATCCGCCAGTCCGGAAGTTTTGAGTTTTTAAGTTTTAATTTTGAATTCTCCAGCGCTTCCGGCAGATCGCGATAATATTTCAAACCGTTCGCTTCATCGCGCTCGATAACCTGATGCAAATAGACATCATCGGAGAATTTTTTCAGCAGCGCGAGAGCCTCTGGTGTCGGCTTGGTCTTTAGCGCGGAACTCAGGTGCAACTTGCTAATCTTGATCCGGGCCGCCCGGAACGCGGCAAGGGCGGCATGCGGCTCTTCATATTCAAGGGCAAGATGGCAGCAGTCATAGTTCACTCCGAGAAATTCGGTCAGGCGTGGATCGTTCCCGTGGGTTTTTCGAAGCCGGTCAAAAAATGCGATCGTCTCCTTCGAGTTTTCAAACCATCCCAACGGTTCCGGTTCCACGCCCAGATGCAATTCACGTTTGGATTTTTCCGACAGGCGCGCCACATGTTCCACGCAGCGGAAGATATTTTTACCGATCTCGTCTTCTTGTTCGCGCGTGGTGATGAATTCCTTGAACGAGCCGGGCAGGGTGCTCACGCTGCCCGCTACCCCGGCGGGCACCAGTTTCGCCAGCAGATCAAACAGCAGGTTCGTGTAGGCGAGCCGCTCGGGTGTCGTCCAGTCCGGGCGATACACCTGTTCCTTCACCCGCGTACCGTGAAACTGGCCATATGGAAACCCATTGAT
>DASZCA010000310.1:0-6698 GCA_035943555.1 Verrucomicrobiia bacterium | reverse complement strand
GGACGTCGCGGGGATGATCTGAACCTCGGTTGCAGGTCACACGCTGCGGCTGCTCCCTTGCTCGCGAGCCGCACGGGTAACCGCCCGTTGGTTGGGCCTTGTTGGGCTTTGTTGGACCTTAAAGTTTTATGGGGCAAGCTCAGAAATGATGATATTCGGCGATTTTCGGTCCATTTCGGCGAATTTCGGCCAAAAAAATAAAAAATTATGAAAAGGGTAAAACTCGCGGCAAGCTCAGCAACACCGAATTCTACCCGTTTCTCTACGTTTTTAAAAAATTATGGTTTGGCCTACTTGATGGTCGGCAGGAAAAGGTCGTAGGTTTCGTAGGGGTTGTATTTGAAATTTTTGTTGAGGGACGTGTTGTTCCATTCTTCAACGTGACTATCGGAGTAGAGGACGTTGCCTTTGAAGGTGTGGACTTCGCTGGTCCACCAAAAGCTGGCGCCGCCGGTGGTGTGGACGATGGTGGGGCTGGGCGAAGGGGCAGGGTTGCAGCCGATGTTGCGATCGCCGGAGAGCAGAGAATCAGGTTTACCGAAGTCGGCGTTGACGCCGACGAAGTAGCTGATGTTGTCGTTTTGCAGGGTGCTGAAATCGTCGGCGTTGGTGCGGAGCAAGTCCGCTTTGCACGCGAGGATGCGGGCGAGGACGAGTTCGTTGGACAGGGCTTGGAACTGGCGGTAGGAAAAGTAAAAGGGGCCGGGGACGGCGTAGCCATTTTGGACGAATTCCTTGGCGCCGCCATCGATCATGGGCACGGACATGGGGCATTGGCCGTTGTGGTCGTGAAGGAAGACGTGAAAGCCGATACCGATCTGGCGGAGGTTGTTTTCGCACCAGATGCGTTTGGCGCGCGCCATGGCGGAAGACAGCGCGGGCATGAGCATCGCCGCGAGGATGGCGATGATAGCAATGACAACAAGCAGTTCCACCAGCGTGAACGCTTGGCCCCGGCGTTTTGGTGAAATTAGTTCCATAACCCTGAATGAACGTGATTTAAGCATGAAGCAGGAATTTCCCAAAGTGAATTTTTGGCGACAAGCGGGTGGGGAACGGCCTTGGTCCAAGTTGTGGTGCGACAGGTGGTCAGGCTATGTTGTACTTGAACGGTGGAGACAATCCACACTACAAAGTGCCTGCTGCGCAGGCAGGCAGAGTCGCGGCGCGACCCTGCCCACCTTGGTTGGGCCAATTGCGCGCCGTAGGTTGGCGGAGGAAAAAGCGGCGCTGAAGCGGCCGCACTCCAAACGCTTCGCGATTAATGGGACGCGGAGCGAAGTGGTTGAGGTGCGGGCAGATGTGCATATCTGTTCAGAGCATGGGAAGCTGGAGCTTCCATGGCGGGTAGGGATTAGGCTTGACGGATGGGAATTGAATCTCTACTTTCCACAAACTAAAGCGGAGTTGGGCTGGTTCACCAGCGTGCGAAAGTCGGAGACAATAGGTCTTTCCGACTTTTTTATTCGCCGGAACCGGAGCACTGACCCCGCGCACTCAGAGATATGAATGCTGATTTTTTAGCCGGACTGGAATTTTGGGAACGCGAAAAAGGCGTCAGCCGTGAAACCCTCATGGCTGCCGTCCAGGAAGCGTTGTTACAAGCCGCCAAGAAAGCGGTCGGACCTGCCCGCGAACTCCGCGTACAGATGGATTCCAAGAACGGGGATATCAAGGCCTTCGCCAAGCTGATCGTGGCGGACAAGGTGATTTCGCAGCACGACCAGATCTCGGTGTTCGATGCGCGCCGCATCAAGGCGGACGCCAAGGTGGGCGAAGAGATCGAAAAGGAAGTGACGCCGCAGGGCTTCGGCCGTATCGCCGCGCAGTACGCCAAGCAGGCGCTGATGCAGAAGGTGCGCCAGGCGGAAAAAGCGTTGATTTTCACGGAATTCAAAGACCGCGTGGGCGATATCGTCAGCGGCACGGTGCGCCGTTTTGACCGTTCGGATGTCATTTTGGACCTCGGCAAATATGAGGCGTTGATGCCGAACAAGGAACGCGTGCCGACGGAAGAGTATCAGGTGGGCGAACGCGTCCGCTGCTATGTCAAGGCCGTGCAGGAAGGTTCGCACGGGCCGGAGATCATTTTGTCCCGCGCCGACCCGCGCTTCATCATCAAGCTGTTCTCGGTGGAAGTTTCCGAAATCAGCGATGGCACGATCGAGATCAAGGGCATCGCGCGTGAACCTGGCTTTCGCACGAAAATGGCCGTATATTCACGTGATCCCAAAGTGGATCCGGTGGGCGCGTGCGTGGGCATGCGCGGCCAGCGCGTGAAGAACATCGTCCGTGAGTTGAACAACGAAAAGGTGGACGTGATCCCGTGGTCAGCGGACATCAAGGCGTTTGTCACGAAGGCGCTGGAACCGGCGAAGATCCGCAGCATCGAACTGGATGAGCGCGGCAAGCGGGTGAAGATTTTGGTGGCGGAAGACCAGCTGTCGCTCGCCATCGGCAAGCGCGGCCAGAACGCGCGGTTGACGGCGAAGCTGATCGGCTGGGAAGTCGACATCGACGCGGAACACGTGGTGACGAAAGGTTTCGAGGAAAAAGTCGAGGAAGCCGTCGCGGCGATCGCAGCCATTCCGGGCATCAGCCGGGAACAGGCGGATGCGCTGGTGCATGCCGGCGTGACGCGGCTGGAAGATTTGCTGGCGGCGGAAGCCAGCGACATTGCGGACATCCCGAACATCGGCGAGAGCGCGCCCGCCATATTGGTGGCCGTGCAGGCCGAGGCGGCACGTCGCAACGCACCGTAAGAAGTTTTATGGTGCCGACCGGAACACAATTTAAGTGCGCAATTTAGCCATGAAGGCGAATTGCACATCCGAGTCGGCAGCAGTGAATAAAAATTATGCCCGTTCGTATCTACGACATAGCGAAGAAATTTGGCCTGGAGAGCAAAGAAATTCTCGTCAAGGCCAAAGCGCTGGGCATTACCGCCGCGAAGGTCCCGTCGAGCTCGCTGGATAAGATCAGCGCGGAGTGGCTTGAGAATGAGATGCTCAAGGACCGCCCGGACATCGCCGCCAAATTAAATTCCCCCGTCGCCGAAGAAAAGCCGAAGGCCCCGGTTGTCGAAGACAAGATCGTCCTGATCACCGCGCCGCCGGTTGTGGCGCCCGCACCCGCTCCTGAACCGCCGCCGGTGGTCGAAGCGAAAGTGGAAGCCCCCGCCGCCCCGGCTCCGGCCCCGGTTCATACGCCGGCTCACACGCCAAATCATTCTGCAGCGCCCGTGGCCGAAGCACCCCAAGCCGCTGTCACTCCGGCAGCCCCGGCCCCCGCGCCGAAACCGGCGGCTCCCGTTGTCCCGCCCGCCCCGGTCGTGCCGCCCACGCCGCCGAAACCGCAGATGGGCGAAAAAATCGGTTTCATCCAGTTGGCTCCGCGTCCCGGTTCCAGCCGTCCGGGAGATCGCAACGCCGCACCGCAATCACAACAACGTCCGCCGATGGGTGGAGGCCGTCCGGGCCCGGGCCAGCCGCAACGTGGCGGCGACCAGCGCGGAAATTTCCAACGCGGCCGTGATGGACGCGATAACCGCCAGCAATTTCCTTCGGCCCCGGCCCGCCCGGCCGCGCCGCAGCAGCCCAAGATTTCCCTGCCGTCCGACGCGCAGGTCATCACCATCAAGCCGCCGATCATCGTCCGCGCGCTGGCGGATGCGATCAAGCAGAAGCCGTTTGCGATCATCGCCGAGCTGATGAAGTTGAAGGTCATGGCGACCGTCAACCAATCCATCGATGAGAAGATCGCCGCGCAGATCTGCGCGCATTACGGTTTCAAATTTGAAGCGGAAAAACGTGCGAAGGGCGAAGGCGTCGTTCACCAGTCCGACAAGAAGGTGGAACTGGACGTTGATGACAAGCCGGAAGACCTGAAGCCGCGCGCGCCGGTCGTGACCATCATGGGCCACGTCGATCACGGCAAGACTTCGTTGCTGGACGTCATCCGCAAGGCGAGCGTCGCGGCAGGCGAAGCCGGCGGCATCACGCAGCACATCGGCGCGTACACGATCGCCGTGCCGCATCCGGAGCGCAAAAGCGAACTCGCGCAGATCACTTTCCTCGACACGCCCGGCCATGCGGCGTTCAGTTCCATGCGCGCCCGCGGTGCCAACGTCACGGACATCGTGGTGCTCGTGGTGGCGGCGAATGACGGCGTGATGCCGCAGACGCTGGAAGCATTGGCCCACGCGAAGGCGGCGAAGGTGCCGATCCTCGTGGCGGTCAACAAGATCGACCATCCGAACGCGAACGCCATGAAGGTGCGCCAGCAGTTGCAGGACAAGGGTCTGGTGCCGGACGATTGGGGTGGCGACACGATCTTTGTGGAATGCTCCGCGTTAACGAAAGTGGGCATCGACAAGCTGCTCGAAATGATTTTGCTCCAGGCGGACTTGCTGGAGTTGAAGGCGAACCCGAACCGCAATGCGAAGGGCAACGTCATCGAATCCGGCGTCTCGCCCGGCGGCCCCACGGCCACGGTGCTGGTGCGCAAAGGCACGTTGCATCTCGGCGACGTGATCATCTGCGGTGAATTTTACGGCAAGGTGCGCGCGCTCATCAATGAAGAGGGCCAGCGCCTGAAAGAAGCCGGTCCGTCGGTCGCGGTCAGCGTCCTCGGTCTGAACGGCGTGCCGGAAGCCGGCTGGGAATTCAGCTCGGTGGATGACGAAAAGGCTGCCCGCGCGCTCGCGGAAGAACGCGCGATGGAATCGAAAAGCCAGGATCTGGAAAAGCGTTCCAAGGTCACGCTCGAAAATCTTTTTTCCTCGCTCGAAGCGGCGCAGGGCAAGGTGTTGCGGATCGTGGTCAAGGCGGACACGCAAGGCTCGGTGGAGGCGATCGTCGAGGCGCTCAACAAGATCGAGTCGGACAAGGTCACGCTCGAAGTGTTGCACAGCGATGTGGGCACCATCACGGAAAACGACGTGGCGCTGGCCTCGGCCTCGAAGTGCGTCATCCTCGGTTTCCACACGCGGCTGGACAGCACGGCGGCGGAGAAGGCGAAGCATGCCGGCGTGCAGGTCAAGCTGTACGCGATCATCTACGAATTGATCGACCAGGTGAAGGATTCCATGGCGGGTTTGCTGGATCCGGACCTCAAAGACGTGGTCGTGGGCGCGGCGGAAGTACGCCAGATTTTCGAACTGTCCAAGGGCATCCCGGTGGCGGGTTGCATGGTCAGCAGCGGCCGCATCATCCGCGGCAAGGTCCGCGTGCGCCGCAAAAAGGACGTTATCTACGAAGGCGTCACGCAATCGCTGCGCCGGTTCCAGGACGAAGTCAACGAAGTGCGCTCGGGCATGGAATGCGGCATCCGCATCGAAGGCTTCGGCGAATTCGTGGTCGGCGACGTGATCGAATGTTACGCGGTGGAAAAGATCGCGGCGAAGCTGTAAGCTTTAACCGATAGATTTGTTGTACCATGCCCAATCTCCGACATGAACGGGTGCGCGAACTCGTCAAGCGCGAGCTCGGCGAGGCCATCCGCCGCGAATTCAACGTGGAGGATTCCGGCCTGATCAGCGTCAATGACGTGGACATGGCCGGTGACCTGAAATCTGCGATCGTCTTCGTGAGCATCTTCGGCAACGCCAGCCAGCAGAAGCGCGGGTTGCAATCGCTGGAAGACAAACGCGCCCGCCTGCAGGCGCACATCGCAAAGTCGGTGGTGTTGAAATTCACGCCGACGCTGAAATTTATCGTGGACGATTCCTTGGTACGCGGCAACCGCGTGCTGCAGATTTTGGACGAACTGGAAAAGAACTTACCTGTGGAAAACTCGAAGCCGGAGGGCGGCCCGGGCGACAAGCCGTGAAAAAACATCCGCAAATCATCGACCGCATCCTCGAGGTCATCCGCGAACACCACACGTTTTGCATCGTCGGCCACATGCGGCCCGACGGCGATTGCATCGGCTCCCAGCTGGGCCTGGCGCTGGCCTTGCGCGCCGAGGGCAAGAAAGTGACCGTGTGGAACCAGGATTCGATTCCGCAAAAATACAAATTCCTCAACACCGCCGACCTGTTTGAAAAACCCCGGCGCGGCGAAAAGTTTGACTGTGTCATCGCCACCGATTGCGCGAGCTTTGAGCGGCTGGGCAAGGTCGGCGAGTGCATCACCGAACGGAAGATTTTCATCAACATCGACCATCACGTCAGCAACACGCGTTATGCGGATGTGAACTGGGTGTCGCCGCGCGAGCCTTCCTGCGGGGAACTGATCTACCGTTTGCTCAAAATTGCGCGCTGGCCGATCACGAAGCCGATCGCGGACTTGCTGTTCACGGCGGTCTCGACGGACACGGGTTCGTTTCAATATCCGACCACACGCCCGGGCACGTTTCACACCGGCGCGGAACTGGTGACGCGCGGGGCGAACCTCGCGAAGATTTGCGACGAAGTGTATCAATCGTATCCGCTGTCGCGCGCGCGGTTGTTGAAACACGTCTACAGCATGTTCCGTTTGGCGGAGAATGACCAGATCGCGTGGTTCTGGCTGAAGGAAAAGGATTTCAACCGCACGGGTGCGCAGAGCGACGACACCGAGGGATTGATCGATCACATCCGGGCGATCGAGCCCGTGGTGGTGGCATGTGTGTTTGAGGAATTGGAACCGGGGCAGACGCGCATCAGCCTGCGCTCGAAGAGCGACAAGGTGAATGTCAGCGCCATCTGCGCGCAGTTC
>DASZCA010000309.1:0-18224 GCA_035943555.1 Verrucomicrobiia bacterium | reverse complement strand
TTATTTGAAGCGCGAAAGCACCGCCTACCAATCGGCGTTGGCCAATCTAAACTCCCTTCGCATCCAAGAAAACGCCCTGGCTGATGACATACGCGAAATCATGACCATGCGCGAACTGCCCGAGCGCCGGGTTACGCATCTGCTCAAGCGTGGCGCGTATGATGCCCCGGGCGATATCGTGCAGCCCGATGTTCCCGCCTTCATGGGCGGCCTTCCCGCCGATGCCCCGCGCAACCGCCTCGGCTTGGCGAACTGGGTTGTGGATCGGAAAAATCCGCTGACGGCACGCGTCGCCGTGAATCGCATCTGGAAAATGCACTTCGGCCGCGGCCTCGTTGCCACGCCGGATGATTTTGGCAGTCAGGGCAAATTGCCCACGAATCCCGAACTGCTCGATTACCTCGCCGGCTGGTTCATGGATAATGCCTGGGACGTGAAAGCGTTGCACCGGCTCATCGTTTCCTCCGCGACGTATCAGCAAACATCCGTCGCCTCAAAGGATCTGATTGAGCGCGACCCGGACAATGCCTTGCTGGTGCGCGGGCCGAAGTCGCGCCTGTTGGCCGAGGAAATCCGGGATGAAGCCCTCGCCGCCAGCGGCTTGTTGGTCACCAACCTTGGCGGGCCCAGTGTGAAGGTGTATCAACCCGACGGTCTCTGGGAACAATCCGGCACGGGTGCGAAATATACGCAGGATCACGGTGATAACCTTTACCGCCGCAGCCTCTATACATTCTGGAAACGCACCTCGCCGCCGCCCGCCATGCTGACATTTGACGCCGTCACGCGTGAAGTCTGCACGGCAAAACGCGAGACGACCGCGACGCCATTGCAAGCGCTGGTGCTATTGAATGATCCGCAATTCATTGAGGCTTCCCGCGTTCTCGGTGAGAACTTGTTGAAGCAGTTTCCGAATGATGCCAATGCACGCGTGGACCTGGCGTTTAAAAAATTGGTTGGGCGTGAGCCGGATGTGGCAGAAACGAAAATCCTCAACCAGCTTTTTAATGAACAAAAAGAGCTGTTCACAAATGATGTTGCGGGTGCAAAAAAATTACTGGCCACTGGCGAGTCCAAGTTTGACGAAACATTGCCGCCGGCCGATTTTGCGGCAACCACTTTGATGGTCAATGCGATCATGAATTTCGATGAGTTTATTGTGGAGAGATGAATATGACATTTTTTTGCGTTCATGATTTGAGCACGACTCCCCCTCACCCCTGCCCTCTCCCGCTGGGAGAGGGAGAAACGCTCACAGTGTTCTGCGGTGTCACTGTCGCGGGTTGCAGATGGAAAAGCGGCAGGGGACTGCCGCACTCCAAAACCTCGCGGATGCTCGTATCCTGCATTGCGTATGAATAATCAAATCTGCACCGGCCCCATGCCCGCCGCCGGACTCTCCCGACGCGGCTTTCTGAATCGCTTTGGGCTCGGGATGGGAGGTATCGCGCTCGCCAACATGATGCAGCCGTCGAACGTGCTGGCAGCGCTGGCTGATGGCGCGGACAAGGGCATCTTGAACGGGCAGTTTCATTTTCCACCGACGGCCAAGCGCGTCATTTTTCTGTTCATGGCGGGCGGGCCGTCGCAGTTGGAGACGTTTGATTACAAACCCGTTTTGAATCAGCGCAACGGTGAACAGTTGCCGGATTCTGTCCGCCAAGGGCAGCGGCTTACCGGCATGTCGGGCAACCAATCCTCGCTGCCGCTTGCCGGTTCGCAATTCAAGTTTCAACAAAACGGCAAGAACGGCACCTGGGTCAGCGATCTGTTACCGCATACGGCGAAGGTGGTGGATGATTTGTGTATCGTCCGCTCGCTGTACACGGACGCCATCAATCACGATCCGGCGATCACATTTTTTCAGACCGGGTCGCAGCTTTCGGGGCGGCCGAGCATCGGGTCGTGGATTCATTACGGGCTGGGCAGCGATAACGAAAATCTGCCGTCGTTCGTGGTGCTTATCACGCCGGGCAAGGTGGATCAACCGCTGTACGCGCGCTTGTGGGGCAGCGGATTTCTGCCGTCACAACATCAAGGCGTGCAGTTCCGCAGCGGCAAGGAGGCCGTGCTTTATTTGAACAATCCTGACGGCGTCTCGGCGCAAAGCCGACGTTCTCTGCTCGATCGCGTGAACGAGCTGAACGCTCACGCCGCGGAGAAATTAGGTGATTCCGAAGTCGATGCGCGCATCGGACAATATGAGATGTCTTACCGCATGCAGACGAGCGTGCCGGGAGTCATGGATTTGAGTGATGAAAAGCCGGCGACGTTTGATCTGTACGGGCCGGATTCGCGCAAGCCCGGCACTTTTGCCGCCAACTGCCTGCTCGCGCGAAGACTGGCGGAGAAGAATGTAAAATTCATCCAGCTTTACCATCAGGGCTGGGATCAGCACAACGATCTGCCGAAGAACATCCAGACGCAGTGCCGCGAGACCGACCAGGCCAGCGCGGCGCTCATCACCGATTTGAAACAGCGCGGTTTGCTGGATGATACGCTGGTGATCTGGGGCGGTGAATTTGGCCGCACAGCATATTCGCAGGGCAAGCTGACGGCGGATAATTATGGACGCGATCATCATCCGCGCTGTTTTTCCATGTGGATGGCGGGTGGTGGGGTGAAGCCGGGTTATGTCCATGGCGAGACGGATGATTTTGGTTATAACATCACCAAGGACGGGGTGCATGTTTATGATTTTCAGGCGACGATGTTGCGGACGTTGGGCATTGATCATGAGCGGTTGACGTATCAATTTCAGGGACGGCGGTTCCGGCTGACGGATGTGCATGGGGAAATTGTGCAGGCGTTGCTCGCGTAATACGTTTCAGTTCTCCGATAAACGCAGAGGCGCAGAGGGCGCAGAGAAACACTGAGTGGGAAATATGTAGTGATCATGAGGCAGTCATCTCTGCGTTTCTCCCCGTCTCAATGGGAATATTTGGAGTCTAGATGTTGGTGCTTGGAGCTTTTCCCGGTTTCACCTAGCCTGCGGGGATGTTCAAAGCCGCCGATTTGTTTGATCTCACGCAAACGGAACACGCCGCCATTTTTGATGGCTGCAACTACGCCTGGGAGGCGTTGAAGAAGATCGAGCCTTACCTCGCCGTGGTCGCGCCGCGCAATCCGCCGCCGCGCTTTCCGGGGGCAACCATCGGCGACCGTGTGATCATCGGCACCGGCACCATTGTGGAACCGGGGGCGATGATCAAAGGGCCGGCGATCATCGGCAAGAACTGCCAGATCCGCCACAATGCCTACATCCGCGAAAACGTGATCATCGGCGACAATTGCGTGGTGGGCAATGCCAGCGAGATCAAGAACGCGCTGCTCTTCAACAACGCGCAGGTACCGCATTACAATTACGTCGGTGATTCCATCCTTGGCTACAAGGCGCACACCGGCGCGGGCGTGATCTGCTCCAATCTGAAAACGATGCCGGGGAATGTGACGGTTCCGGTGGACGGCAAGCCGCTGGATACTGGATTGCGCAAATTCGGTGCGCTCATCGGCGATCACACGGAAGTGGGCTGTAATAGCGTGCTGAATCCGGGGAGTATTTTGGGGCGGAATTCAACAGTTTATCCGGCGGTAAACTGGCGCGGGGTGCTGGCGGCGAACAGCATTGCTAAGAACAAGGCGGAGGTGGAGGTGGTAGGGAAACGGCCAGCAGGTACCGCTTAGATCATAACTTTAATCCGTACGTTGAAGCGACCTAAAGTTCGCGCCCCGGGAAAAAGCGCCGACCGCCACAACGACGGGCTGGCCGCTTTCGGTTCAATACGCTAATTTTCGGCATGCAACTTCGTCTCTTGAGAATCTTTCTTGGTTTTGCCGCGTTTGCGTGGGGTGTTTCTGTGGTCGGCGTGTTTGCGAGCTGGGCCAAGGTCAATGAGATCGCGCAGGGCATGGGCGCGAAGCCGATCACTTACGATCCGATGCTGGATTATTGGCTCCGCATGATGGCTGGGGCGTATGCGCTGATCGGGGTTTGGTATCTGATGTTGATGCTCTGGCCGAAGAAATTTTACGTCGCGATTCCGTGGTTTGGCACGTTGATGATCGCGGAAGGAATCCTTCTTTTAGTGAATGGTTTGCGACTGGGTATCGGACCGTTTCCGTTTTATGGAGATGTCTCGGCCAGTTTGCTGGGCGGGGCGGGGATTTTATTTTTTGCGCGGGCGGCGAGGCCATGAGGAATTGGACGGCAACAACTATGCCGTTCCGGAAAGAGGACTTCGTTGAACAGGGAGCGGTGGGTTGGATTCCACCCCTCACCCTAGCCCTCTCCCCTCTGAGGGGCGAGGGGATCTGCGTAAGACGTTCGAAGGCATTCAGCAGCAGGGCGCTTATTTTTCGCTCCACTGAGCAGTAACGTGCCGCCACGGCTTCACTGCCAGCTCGCGAGGATCACGCTGGCGGGGGACAATGTGGGGCGATACTCGAACATGTCGCCGATATCGGTGAGGTTTTGTTCGGGCAATTCGGGGATCGTGAAATAGTAATTGGCCATGTTGGCGTTCACCACGAGTTGCGGATGATAGCCGGCGCTCCCCGGCCAGCGTTGCCCGATCTTTTCATAGACCATCGCCAGTGCCCGCGAACCCGGCAGGGCGACATATTCGCCGTCCACGCGCCGGATGGGCAACATGTAGCGCATGCGGCCGCCGAGCATCACCGGATAAATCCATTCATTGGTCGCCTGCAAAAGCGGCGCGATCGGCTGGCCGGCCCGGTAATTCCTCTGGTCAGCGGGTGTGATGGTGTAGACCACGATCGGAGCGCCGAGCGTCGCCATGTCAGGGCGTTCCTTGGAGCCAAAGCCGAAGACATCAGGATTTTTTGCCGCCATCTCGACGACTTCACCAAACCGGGCCTCGGTGAGTTGCGCCAGTTTCTGCGCATCGGTCAGCGGCACGTCATCTTCATCCACATGCATGACGCGTTTCACGGGTGCCGGCGATTTCAATGTCTGCCGGGCGGCGGGGGTTGATGCCGGCACGTCCATGGCCGGTGCGGGTGACAATGGCGCTTGCAACGTTTCCGCTTTGGCCGAGGGGGACAAGACTGCCATCAAAGAATCGCCAAAGCTCACCGGAGCGGCGGCGGGCGGGACAGAATTGCTGGGAGCTGATACCACGGCGGCAGCCACGACCGGACTGACGGGTGCCGAAGCTGGCGCGATGGCCATCGGCGACGATTTTACGGCACCGGCAGCAGCCGAGGCAGCGGCGGCGGGCGTGATGGCGGCCACGACAGCACGGCTCGCGGCGGTCATCCCCCGATGGTGCGCCGCACTGGTCAGATACCGCACATAAAAATAGATCGCCGCGCCCAGCACCAGCACCGCGAGGCCAATGACGGCCTTCTGGTCGAGTTTCGCCTTCGATGGCGCGGCCTCGGTCTTCGTCTTAAAATTAAATTTTGCGGCTTGGATCATCGGGTCTGGTTCGGCGGATTTCTGATACTTGATCCGCCATGCCCAAGTTAGCAACTGGCGCGCCAATCTGCTGGGCTACCAGATTTCGAAATATTTTCGCTGAATACGCCCAAAAATGCCTGGCTTTGACCTTGCTGGAAGATGCCTCAAAAATGCCCGGGCTGTTCTGAAAATGGACAGCGCGATTGAGGGTGATTCGATGAGACTGGCAGGTTTTGGGTGTCCGAATATACCAGTTGCAGGTGGGTGTGCTGCGGCTGATCCCGCCTGGCGCGGGACACAGCCGCGCTCCGTGGGAGAATTTTTACGGCAGCCGTAAAATGTTCGGAAGCGAGTGGTCGCAAGTCCGGGAGAAAGTCTATGCAAACCAGTTGGTCAACACTTTGTCCGCTTGACTTGATTTCAGTTTGCGGCGGAAATGGTCGCATGATTACCCGTCGCGATCTTATCGTTGCCGCCATTTCTGTGTCCACCGTCATCACCGGCCTGGCCCTTGCCCAGTCTGCGGGCAAACCGGTGATGCATTCCTGTTTTTTTAACTGGGCCGACCTTAAAGTCGTTCCGACGAAACAGGGTGAACGTCGCGCCGTTTTTGATTCGCCCACGCCGACGCTCTCGAATCTTGAATTCCACATCACCACCTTGAACCCCGGTGAAATGCCGCACTTGCCGCACCGCCACGCGGATGAGGAATTGATGATCGTCAAGGAAGGCACGCTCGCCGCCATCCAAGGCGACAAGACGAACACCGTGGAAGCCGGTGGCATCATCTTCGAAGCCTCGAACGAACTCCACGGGTTGCGCAACATCGGCACCAACCGCGCGACTTATTTTGTCATCAAATATGTGCCGCATGATCTGGTGAAGTGAGATTTCCGTTTGCGCATCCGGGCCGGTGCGACGACTTTCAACCATGAAGATACATAGCGACGATTTCCGGGTGGCGCCTGACAAGAAGGTGGACCTTAAAAAATGGCCGACGAAGGTACGGCCGTTTTACAAATCTAAAGAGCATTACAAGGAAATCCTCGCCGAGCAAAAAGAGAAGCTGTCGGAACAACAGGGTTTGCTCTACGCGAACAACCGGCACGCGCTGCTGCTGATCTTCCAGGCGATGGATGCGGCGGGCAAGGACGGTGCGATCAAGCACGTCATGTCCGGCGTGAACCCGCAGGGCTGCTCGGTGTTCAGCTTCAAACATCCGAGCGCGACGGAATTGCAGCATGATTTCCTCTGGCGCACGACGGTCTGCCTGCCAGAACGCGGACGCATCGGCATCTTCAACCGGTCTTATTACGAGGAGGTGCTCATCGTACGGGTGCATCCGGAAATTCTGCGGGCGCAAAATTTGCCGGATGACGGCATCAACGAGAAAAAATTTTGGGACGGACGTTTTCATTCCATCTTGGACCAGGAAAAGCACCTGTCCCGGAATGGCACGCGGATCGTGAAAATTTTTCTGCATATCTCGCGCGAGGAACAACGGCAACGTTTCCTCGCCCGCCTGGATGACCCGCAGAAAAACTGGAAATTCTCCGGTGACGACCTCAAGGAGCGCGATCATTGGAAGGAGTATATGAAAGCCTACGAGGCGTGCCTCGCCGCAACCAGCACCGGGCAGGCGCCGTGGTTCGTCATTCCCGCGGACGACAAACAAAATGCCCGGCTCATCATTTCACACATCATCGCGAAGACGTTGAAAGACTTGAAAATGGAATTCCCGGCGCCCAGCGATGACAAGGTGCTGGCCACCCTGCGGCGGAAGCTGAAGAAGTGACGCGATTTCAGACTGAACGCGGCGGGTGTTTTTCTGTCCATTCCCTAGTCTTTCCTTGCCGGGATTGATACATTTAAACGCATGGGTGATTTGACCATAGGACTTTTGAGCGCGCTGCTGGCCACCAACCAGCCGGTGGCGGTCAGCAATCTTGTCGCGGAACAGACCGGTGTGGCGCTGCCGATCGTCGATGCCAGCGATCCCGCCGAACGCGAACTCCACACCCTCATGATCGGTGATGACGCCGCGCTGGATGAAGTGAACGAGTGGATCACAACCAACAGCATCCCGCGTTCGGACACCAATGCCACCGCCGCCCTCAATGTGAGGATCCACAGCCGGCTCGACGGGGTGAAGCATGACTACGATATTTTTCTGCGCAACCATCCTGACAGCGCGCGCGGTTTTCTGGCGTATGGCAGCTTTCTTAATGACATCGGCGATGAGGAAGGCGCGCATGTCCAATATGAAAACTCCAAGCAGCTTGATCCCAAGAACCCCGCGGTGTGGAACCAACTCGCCAATTACTACGGCGAATACGGGCAATTGACGAACGCGTTCATCCACTACACCGAGGCCATCCGCCTCAACCCGTCCGAGCCGATCTATTACCAGAACTTTGGCACCACGGTTTATCTGTATCGCAAGGACGCGCGGGAATTTTACCATATCAACGAGCAGCAGGTGTTCGACAAGGCGCTGGGACTTTACCAGCAGGCCATGAAACTGGCGCCGGACAATCTGAAGTTGGCGACGGATTATGCGGAAAGTTTTTACGGCATCAAACCGCTGCGCACAAACGATGCGCTGGTTGCTTGGACCAATGCACTGAACATCTCCAAAGACGAAAATGAGCGTGAAGGTGTGCTGCTGCATATGGCGCGCGTGAAGACGGCGGCCGGTTTTTATGATGAGGCCCAGGGCGAACTGGATGCGGTGACCAATTCAGCTTTTCTCAACATGCGAGACCGGCTGGTCCGCAGTTTGAATGATCATAAAAATCCGCCGCCGGAAACGGCTCCGGATGCCGGGACCAATACGACAGTCATAACCGCCACCAATGCTCCGGGCACCAATGTGGTGATCGCAGATATTGATACGGTTGATGTCGTGACCAATGAACCGCCGGCGAGGACTTTGTCTGCTCCTAAAATTATCGTTCCTGATTTGACGAATGCACCGGTCGCCCCCACCCGGGCGCCGGAGGATTCCGGCAGTTTGCTTAGCTTGCCGCTGCCGACGGGCGGATTGAAAATGGATGCGCCGAAGCAGCCTTGAGCGGTGCGGGGTTCACACGCCCTAGCCGGCTGAAGGCGGAACTACAAACCGAGGGTCGTAAATTCCGCTTTGTCGGGCCGGTGATTTTCTGATTAAATGCTGCGATTATGAGTTTTTACGAAAAGCTGAAATTCGACGCGCAAGGGCTGATTCCCGCCATCATCCAGGAAGAGAAGACCGGCCGTGTCGTGATGTTCGCGTGGATGAACCGCGCTTCGTTGGAAGACACCATCAAGACGGGCAAGACGCACTTTTGGAGCCGGTCACGGCAAAAATATTGGATGAAGGGCGAGGAGAGCGGCAATACCCAGACCGTGAAAGACATCGCCTTTGATTGCGATGGTGATGTGCTGCTCATCCAGGTCGAGCAAAATGGCCCAGCCTGTCACGAGGGTTATAATTCGTGTTTTTTCCGCACGGTTGAAGGCAAGGGTGAATCGTTCAAGATCACAGAGCCGGTGCTGAAATCGCCGGAGCAGATGTATAAGAAGAAGGGGTAAGATATTTTGAATCCCGATGGCGCAGTGACATCCGTCATTGCGCCATATTGTTTTCATCGATTGACGCCAAAGTTTATCGATTCACACATTTGTCACGCCTTTGATTATTGTCAGGGCATGAAAACAACTGCGAGTTGCTTGAACCAGACTGATAAACTGATCCCTACGGGCATCCCTGACAAAGGGCGCCTTCCCCTCGCCCTGAAACTGGCGTTCACCGGGTTCATGGCGGTGCTGGTGCCGGTGTATTGGGCGAAATATGGGGCGACCAATTTTTTGTATTTTTGTGATCTGGCGCTGTTTTTTACACTGATCGCCGTGTGGTTTGAAAACCGGCTGTTCGCGAGCATGGCGGCAGTCGGCATCATCCTGCCGCAACTTATCCTTTGGTGCGGGGATTTCGTTGCGCATCTGGTCGGCATCAAGTTCAATGGCATGACGGATTACATGTTTGATGCGCATCGCTCGCTGTTTTTGCGCGGGCTTTCCTTTTTTCACGGTTGGTTGCCATTCTTGCTTTTATTTTTAGTTGCCCGGTTGGGCTATGACCGCCGGGCGTTGTTCGCCTGGACCGGCGTGGCGTGGGCCGCCATGTCGATCAGTTATTTCTTCCTGCCCGGGCCCGGGGCCAAACTAGCGAATCCGCTGGCGCCAGTGAATGTTGATTATGTCTATGGCTTTAGTGATACGGCAGCACAGACATGGATGCCCGGATGGGCGTGGTTTATGTTCATGATGATCGCCCTGCCCGCCTTGGTGGTATTTCCGACGCATCTCATTTTGCAGAAGCTGTGGGGCAAATCCTCTGCGAACTCTTAAGGCGAGCCAAGTCCCTCATCCCAACCGCCTAAAGGCGGAACTCCAAACGGCAGATACCCGGTTGCAAATTGTTTGTTTCTTCGAGCGACATTCTGCATCCTAGATTCGTATGTATTCGCCCTCATTGGATGAATTTTTGAAGTACGCGACGCAGGGAAATCTGATTCCCGTCACACGGCGCATCCTGGCCGATCTGGAAACGCCGCTGTCTGCTTACCGCAAGATTAGCGGCGCAGGCGAGTCCTTCCTCTTTGAATCCGTCGAGGGCGGCGAACATATCGGGCGCTATTCCTTTGTCGGTTGCAATCCGCGCGCGGTGATCCGGCAGGATGGCCGGCACGTGCAGGTGATCGAGAACGGTCGCGTCATCGAAAGCGCCACGACGGGCGAGAACATCAAGGACGGCCTGGAGATGGTCGAGCGGATCATGAAGAAGTATCGCGCGGTCGCGGTGCCGGGGCTGCCGCGCTTCACGGGCGGGGCGGTTGGTTTTATCGGTTACGAGTTCATCCATGACGTAGAGACCGTCGTGCCGCGTCCAGCGCATGATGAACTTAAAACGCCCGTGATGTATTTCCTCGTGGCGGACCAATTGCTGATTTTTGATCGCGTGGCGCAGACCATCACGATTCTGGTGAACGCCATTTTAGATGATGCGGAAAGCCCGGCCGAGGCTTATGAAAACGCCACCGGGGAGATCGACCGTTTGGTCTCGTTACTGGAGCAGCCAAGTGAACACACCGCCGTGAGCGTGCCTTCGGAAATTCCGACCATGGAGTTTGCTTCCAACCAGACGCAGGAAAAGTTTTTTGCGAATGTTGCAGCGTCCAAGAAATACATCAATGCGGGCGACATCATCCAGGTGGTCGGCTCGCAACGTTTCTCCGCACCGGTCACGGCATCGCCGCTGGACATCTACCGGGCCGTCCGGAACATCAACCCTTCGCCTTATCTGTTCCTGCTGGAATTAAACGGCTTCGCGCTCGTCGGTGCTTCGCCGGAACTGCATGTCCGTTGCGAGGAAGGCAAAGTGGAAATCCGGCCCATCGCGGGCACGGTTCGTCGCGGCAAAAACGAGGCGGAAGATGCCAAGCTGGAGAAGGAGCTGCTGGCCGATCCGAAGGAACGCGCCGAGCACGTCATGCTCGTGGACCTTGCGCGCAATGACATCGGCCGCGTGTGCGATTTTGGCAGCGTGCAGGTGAAGGACCTCATGTTCGTGGAGCGTTACAGCCACGTCATGCACATCGTCTCGCAGGTGGAAGGCAAGCTTTCGGCGGGCAAAACAAATTACGACCTGATGCGGGCAACGTTTCCCGCCGGCACGGTCAGCGGTGCGCCGAAGATCCGCGCGATGCAGATCATTTCTGAACTCGAACAAACCACGCGCGGGACTTATGCGGGGGCGGTCGGCTATTTTTCATTCAATGGCAACACGGATACGTGCATCACCATCCGCACCGCGCTGATCAAGGATGGCAAGGCTTACGTGCAGGCGGGCGGCGGCTGGGTGAATGATTCCACGCCGGACGGGGAATATCAGGAGACGATCAACAAATCCATGGCCATGCGGAAGGCGATTGCGATGGCGGAGGGGTTTGGGAAGGGGCAGTGATGGGCTGGCAGACATACCGGTTAGGTTAAAGTGGAGGTTGCAGCCCGATGGATAAAGCCTTTCAGCTATTCAAGACGTGTTGAAATTTCGTGAACCACTCGTAATTTCACGTTTTTTTCCGGGCGGCGGGACGCCGCCCTCTACGTCAGGCAGGATGCCTGACGCTACATGCGCTGACACTCCGCTCTTGCCTGCCTAGATGATTCTCTGCACTTTGCTTTTGTGTCTGATGCCCGCCAATCACCCCTAAAATCTGCGGCGCCCGACTCATTAACGTCCGGACTGCATTTTCGCGGTAAATTGCCGCATTTAAAAAAGGAAGGGGCGGTTTATTTTGTAACCTTACGCCTTGGCGATTCGTTGCCCGCCCATGAAATCGCCAAACTCAAGCACGAGCGGCAAGTTATTTTAAGTCAGGCGCGCGCGGCAAAAAATCCCCTGACTTGGCATGAAGAGGAGCAACTGCTGGCCTGGTATTGTGACAAGGTTGAGGTATTGCTTGATGCCGGCCGTGGCGCCTGCTGGTTGAGCAAACCGAAAATCGCAAAGCTGGCGGCGGATACCTTGAATCACTTCAACAGCCAACGCTACGAACTCCGGGCCTGGGTGGTGATGCCCAACCATATACACGCTGTTGTCTGGCCAATGGCCGAGCATACGTTGAGCACCATTTTGCATAGCTGGAAATCATTTTCCAGCCGTCAGGCCAATAAAACCCTTAAACGCACAGGTGAACAATTCTGGCAGACGGAGTCGTTTGACCACGTTATCCGTAATCCGGAGGAACAGGTGCGGTTAATAAGATATGTTGAAAATAACCCTGTGAAAGCGGGTTTTTGTAAACGGCCGGAAGACTGGCCATGGAGCAGTGCGAGCGGCAGGCCAACGGTGTAGCGGCGGGCATTCTGCCTGCCGTAGAGCCGGGCTTGCAGCCCGGTGGGCAAAAGCGCCCGAAGTTTCGAAGCGCGCTCAAATTTTGTTAGCCGCTGACAATCTCACGTTTTTTTCCGGGCGGCGGGACGCCGCCCTCTACGTCAGGCAGGATGCCTGACGCTACAGGTTAATAGCTGTGTCTTCCCACCTTTACTTTGCCGCGGAAGATCCAGTAGATGCAGATAGTGTAGGCGATGACAACAGGAACGCCGATGCCGGCGATGACGAGCATGATGCCGAGGGTTTTGTGGGAGGAGGCGGCGTTGTAGATGTCCAGGCTGTTGGCCGGTTCGGGCAGGCTGTAGACGAGATAGGGAAAGTTGTTCAGCGCAAACAGTCCGAAGAGGGTGATGATCGCCCCGCAGGAGGAGAGGAAGGCCAGGCCGTCGTTACGTTTGTGAAATTCGCGCGGAATGTTGGCGATGGACAGCATGTTGATCAACGCGAAGGCGAACAGCCATGGGTTTTCCCGCACCCGCGCCACCATGTGCGGCACATACAAGAGCGTGGCCATGGTCAGGGTCACGGCGCAGATCACGAAGAAGATAATGCAGCGCATGGACCAGAGCCGCAGCTTATCGTGCAACTTGCCCTCCGTTTTCATCACGCCATAGATCGCGCCGTGCATCATGAACACCGCCACGGTGGTGACACCGACCAACAAAGGATATGGCCTTAACAGGCCGAGAAAGGTCCCGGCAAATTCGCCGCGGGCATCGATCGGCACGCCCCACGCGATGTTGCCGAGCGCGACGCCGATGAGCAGGCTGACCAGTATGCTACCAACCGCGAAGCTCACATCCCACATCTGGCGCCACCATTTTTCCGGGCGCTTGCTACGAAATTCGATGGCCACCGCGCGAAAGATCAACGCGGCGAGCAACAGGTACATCGCGAAGTAGAAGCCGGAGAAGATCGTGGCGTACACATTGGGAAAGGCGGCGAACAGCGCACCGCCGGCGGTGACCAACCACACTTCATTGCCGTCCCATACCGGCCCGATGGAATTGAGCATCACACGACGTTCCTCGTCTTCCTTGGTGAACAGGTGCAGCGCGCCGATGCCGAGGTCGAAGCCATCGAGCATGGCGTACCCGGCGAACAATATGCCAACAAGGACAAACCAGATGGTGTTGAAATCGAGGTGCATAATTTGAATGAAGAGTGAAGAATGTAGAATGAAGAATTTTTATCCGCGTGAATCAGAGTTCTTCCGTGGTTAATTTTATCTTCTCCAAGGGCAGCGCCAGTTTGCCGGATGGGATCAGGTCGTCCTCGTGTGGGCCGTGCTGGATTTTGTCGTTCAGCAAATAGATGAACACGGCGAACAGCAGGAAATAGATGAACGTGAACAGGATCAGCGATGACAGCACGGCGTCTGCTTTTACCACGGCAGACAAGCCGTCCGGCGTACGCATCAGGCCGTAGACGATCCAGGGTTGTCGACCGACTTCGGCAGCGAACCAGCCGAGTTGATTGGCGAGTTGCGGTCCCAGCACGGAGAAGACCAAAATCCAAAGCAACCAGCGCCGTTCATGCAACTTGTCCTTCTTAAAATACAGGAAGCCCAGCGCCGAAATCATCATCAGGGCGAAACCGATGCCCACCATGCCGTGGAAAAACATGAACGACGCCCGCACCGGTGGCCGGTCTTCCGGTTTGAACGCATCCAATCCGGTGACCGGCTTGTGAAAATCATTGTAGGCGAGGAAGCTCAGGGCATAGGGCATTTGCAGACCCACGGTGCGCTGATTTTTTTCATCCACCCAGCCGAGCAACGTCAGCGGCGCGTTTGAGGTGGTTTCATAAAGGCCTTCGAAGGCGGCGAGTTTGGCGGGCTGGTTGCGGGCCACGCCTTGAGCGCTGATATGGCCGGTGAGCCCTTGCAGCAGCGAAGCCGCCAGCGCCACGCTCAGGCCGATTTTCAACGAGGCGCGCGCGAACTGGACGTGCTTGTGTTTCAGCAGATACCAGGCGCTGACGCTCACCACGAGAAACGCACCCGCCGACCAGGCGCCACAGATGACGTGCCAGAGCCGTTCCATCGAGGACGGGTTGAAGACCATCGCCCAAAAGTCCGTGATTTCAGCGCGCGCGTGCAGGCCCTCGCCGACGATGTGATAGCCGGCGGGCGTTTGCATCCACGAATTCGCCACGACGATCCAGACGGCGCTGAAATGCGCGCCGAGCGCGACCATGCAGGTCGAGAAAAAATGCGTTTTGCGGCCCACCTTGTCCCAGCCAAACAGGAGCACGGCGAGAAAGCCTGATTCGAGAAAGAATGCAAAAATGCCTTCCGCGGCCAGCGCGCTGCCGAAGACGTCGCCGACGAAACGCGAATAGGTAGCCCAGTTGGTGCCGAACTCGAACTCCATCACGATGCCGGTGGCCACGCCGATGGCGAAGGTCAGCGCGAACACCTTGGTCCAAAACCGCGCGAGCTGATGGTAGATGGGTTTGTTGGTGCGAAGCCACGCCGCCTCCATCAGCACGAGCATGACGCCCAGCCCGATACTGAGCGGCGGGTAAATGTAGTGGAACGCAATGGTGGCACCGAACTGAATTCTTGAGAGTGTCAGGACATCCATAATTTTTCCTTCACCACCTACAGTCGTCTAAATTTTTATAATTCCAATACTATTCTGAGGTTGGATGAAAAGTATAGGCGGGGCTTAATTATTGATAATTTTTTCTTATTTTTATTTAGATTTAATATAAATATATCTTTTTCTAAAAGCGGAAGTTGGAAAACGGGAAAGCGGAAACCTGAGGGACCGGGACTTTGACGCGAATCACGCGAATTGGCGCGAATTTTTAAAGCCATTTAAAGCATGGAAGTTCCTTAAAACCGAGCCCTTAAATACGTAGTTCCATCGATTGGAAGCAAAGGTCAATCTTCGGCGGGGTGGCCGGCGCAGCCGCAGCCGGCTTGGGCGATGCAGTCGGCGCATAATACTTCGCCGCCGATTTCCTGGGCTTCGAAGGCACCGCAACGGGCGCAGACGGCAGGTTTGTCCAAGACTAAATTGACGGCGCGGGCGAAAGCGGTTGCGGGCGGGCCGGCGGGGGCGACCAAGGAGGCTTTTTTCAGGGCAAGCGGTGAGCCGTGAGGCATGGCGACAGAGGTGCCGGCCCATTCGAACATGGGGACGTCGTTATCACCATCGCCGAAGGTGACCGCTGTGGCAGCGGAGAGTTTCAGGTGATCCGCCAAGAGTTGCAAGGCGGCGGCTTTGGAGGCCGTCACGGGCATAAACTCCAAGAAGCGTGAATTGGTGTGGACGGATTGCACCGACTGGATGGTCGCCTCGGCAATGGGATTCGCAGGCAAGGCGGCGACGGCGGCGGGTTCGCCCATCCAGATGACTTTGAAGACTTGCCGCGACAGAATGTCCTCCGGGGATACAATCACCGGTTTCAGGCCGGCGAGAGCGGTATAAAAATCCATGTCCGCGTTCCAAGCATCGGGCGTGAACATGCCTTCAATGGCGTAGGCAACGATGGTGAAACCGCGCTGACGTCCGGAAGCCATCACTTGGCGGACGGCATCGGTGGTCATGAACTGGCGATGAAGCACGACAGAGCGATCCGCACTAGCGACCTCGCCGCCCTGACAAGAAACGACCCACTGTACGCCCGGCAACGCAACGGCATATTTCTGCATGGATACGAAATGGCGTCCAGAAGCCAGGATCACCTGCACGCCCGCCGCCTGCAACCGGCGGACGGCGTTGGCATTGGCCGGGCTGATGGCGTGATTCCCATCGAGCAGCGTGCCGTCGAGGTCGATGGCGGCGAGGGAGAAATTATTTTTGATGGCGGGAGCGGGTTGCGGCACGGATGGATTTTAGCGGGTGGGTGGAAATAATCACGGGGAATTAAAATGATGATACTCCAGACGCTTCGCGGCGGCCGGAGCAACGGGCGGAGTCAAAGCGACGGATTATTTCACACGCACGCGAGAATAAGGCGTTTCACGTCATCCGACGTCCATTGCAGACCACATTGCAAATCACCTGACTCGCCGCTTTTTACGGGCAGTGTGCAACGGGGCGGGGCCAATAACCTGCGGAAATGCGCAAAAGCGGCGGTGGCATCGGCATTGCTAAAAGTCACTCACTATGAAATCAAGCAATACAGAAGAGACATCTGGACCGACAACCCAATCCGCCGGCAACAAGGCTGATCCCGCGATCGACGGGAAGACGATGGCCGGTGGCGCGACGGGCGTCGTGGTCGGCGCGTTGGTGGCGGGACCGATTGGCGCACTCCTTGGTGGCGTGGTGGGGTCGACCATCGGAAGCATGACCGGCGGCACCACCCCTGCCCCGTCCGCTAAAAAAACCCCGACATCCAAACCGACCGTGAAGAAGGCTGCTAAAAAAGTGGCGAAGACGGCCAAGAAGACCGTCACGAAGGTCAAGGCCAAGGCGAAGAAGCAGGCGGTGAAGGTAGTGAAGAAAGCGGTCAAAGCAACCGGCAAAAAATCTTCCGCCAAGAAAAAAGCGGCGCCGGTCAAAAAGGCGGGCAAAGCGGCGAAGAAGGCGAAGTGAATTGATGCAGGCTGAGACGCAGATTTTATTTTTATTTGAAATTTCGCCGGTAGATACGAGTTGCTTCGGATGAATAAACTCACCTGACCGACTAAAGGCGGAACTCCAAACAGGGAAGCATCCGGAGCAACCCGTTTTACGTTCGTATCTTGTCTTGTAAAGACAGCGCGTTTCTAAAAACTGGTTCCGGCTGAATGCGGATCAGCCGGTTTGGAAAACTGCTACCGCCAAAGATGCCCAATGTAAACGTTGCGGCAGTTTTGAAGCGATGGATTTCGCCTGACAGGTGCTTTGTACGGATTGCATCTCCTTGGCGGGGTGTGGCTGTGCGGGGCAGGGAGACAAAACAGAGAAATAGTCGGCAAGGCGCTGAATAAAAACAGGCGGACAGGATCACAGCATGATCCTGTCCGCCATCGGAATTTCAGGTGTGATCAGGCGTTCGTGCCGCCGTCGACCGTCAGGCTCGCCCCGGTGATGTAGGATGCTTCCGGGCCGGCGATGAAAGCGACCATCGCCGCGATATCATCAACGTGTCCGTAGCGTTTGAGCGCGGTGTTGGCAATCTGAGGGGTAGCCCAATCGCCAGCGGCTGGGTTCAGGTCGGTATCGATCGGACCAGGTTGGACGTTGTTGACCGTGATGGCCCGGGTGCCCACTTCCCGGGACAATCCCTGGACGAACAACTTGACCGCCGCCTTGGTGGCCGAGTATGCGGCGAGCCCGGGAGTCATCGTCCGTTCGCCCACGCAGGAGCCGATCATGATGATGCGTCCGCCGTCATGCATCTGTTTCAGCGCCGCTTGCGTCGCGATCATCACACCACGAACGTTGATGTTGATGACATGATCGATCTCTTCCAGCGTGCTTTCCACAAACGGCTTCGGAATGGCCGTGCCGGCATTGTTCACCAAGATGTCCAGACGTCCGAAGGTCGCAACAGTTTTTTCGATGGCGGCTTTGACAGCACCGGCATCGGTGGCGTCTGCCTGGATCGCGATGGCTTTTCCGCCGGCATTTTGAATCGTTTTCACGACCGCGGCGGCCGCGTCCGCGCCTTTGGTGTAAGTGATCGCCACCTTGGCACCGTCGGCGGCCAGCCGCCGGGCAATCGCCGCACCGATTCCGCGCGAACTGCCGGTGACCACCGCCACTTTTCCCGTCAGTTTTTTTCCATTGTCATTGCTCATATGTTTTGTTTTATTTTTGTTGTTTTTTTGTCAGCCAAATTTTTTATCAGCCAAAGCGATTCACCGTTGCCGGTTGGGCGGGATAATCGGTGTAGCCACGGTGGTCACCGCCATAGAAG
>DASZCA010000308.1:0-11861 GCA_035943555.1 Verrucomicrobiia bacterium | reverse complement strand
ACAAGGAGGCGAACTACAAAATCTCTATCACGCCTGATGGTCGCATGACGACGGCCATCGCCGCCGCGCTCTGGCCGTATGGCAATCCCACGATCGGCGCCGGCATCTTTTCCGACACCGACGTTTCCGCGATTGTCCACGGCAACGACAGTTCCAAGGACACTTATAAAAACGTCGCCGTCGAGACGATGCCACAGATGATTTTTCACCCGGTCAAAACGTTGGTCGGGCAGATGACATTGCTGGCCTTGCGTGGCCATACCAGTTCCGTTTCCGATCCATGGGCCACGGCCAATTCACTGCTGACCGAGGCGGACAGCGGCGGCACGTTCGGCGATGCCGGCTTCGTTCCGAACACCAGCTCCGGGATCATCACCCAAGATTATACGCTCACTTGGGGTGCGATCTCCGGCTGGGCCGGTCTGGATTTTTATGACGGCCTAACCTTCGAGCCGAAGGTGGATTATGTCGATGACAACGTCGCCGTCTACGGCCTGTTCAATCGTCGCATCAAATCCGTGGGCGGCATGCTGCGCGGCATCCCGATCGGTATCACGCGCTCGATGATCCAGACACAGTTGAAGATTCAGGGCAGCGGCGCGGTGCGCGGTGCCAGCGGCGCGGCCAAGGCGGCGGCCGTCACCGTCACCGGTGCGGATGGCCTCGTCTATCTTACGTTCAGCCTCGGCCAGCTTATCAAGAGCAAGAAACAGCACGGCGTTGAACAACTGCGTGAGGGTGAAGTCGCATGGGAAGTGTTGCCGAGTTTCACCTCCGGCATTCGCCAGGCGTATTGGACCAATCCCATTGCTTAATTTTCCACCATAACCATCAACCAAAAATAAAACACCATGATAACCAAGCTCCCAACCCTCGCCGATATCGTCCTCTCCGCCCAGGCGGCCGCCAACACGGCCGTGTCGATCACCACCACGTTGGAACGTCAGGCGTCCAAGCTCAAAGCGTTCGCAGATTCCAACTTTCACGCCGATGATTTCCCCAACTGGGAAAATGCGTTCTACGAACAGTTGCAAAACATCGAGAACCTGGCGAAGCAACCGTCCATTGCCTCCAAGGCCGGCAAGCTGCCGACAAACATCGGGTCGACGCCGGTTGATAACAAAGGTTAATCGCACCCATGCTCAAGCTCACGTTCATTCCCGATGGCACGCGTGTTGAGGACGGCCTCGTCCTCTGTAATACCACGCGTTCCATCGTGGAATTGAACGTGGAGTGGAATCATCAGCGCGTCATCGATATTGCGCAGGCGCCTTTCGCGCCAGCGCAAACTGCCTTCGACCGGGCAAACGTCCGGAATCTCCTCAGTCTCCGTGTCCGCCGGTCCGTGGATTTTGGAGCGACGGCCTTTGCGGATCCGGAAGCGGCGTTCCTGTTCGCCCTGGATCAGCCGGCCAGCTTTCCCGGTACCGGCATCTTGCAGATCGAGGTTCAGGGCGTCGCCACCAACAACAGCAAGCGGTGGCTGCTGAACACGGCCGTCAAAGGCATCCGCAACAAGTTTGAAGATCTCGGCATCGCCCCCGCGTTTGATTACTCGTTCGATGGCGGACTGATCACCAGTAATTCCCCTTTTTGAAACCATGAAAACTAAAATCTTTCTGATCGTCTTCCTCTTGCTCTTGCTCAAATTGGAAGCCGCCACGCCTCTCACACCGTTTTTCCAAAACTTTTACAACGCGGACGGATCGGCGCAGACCAACGTCATCACCATGACCGCCTATCCAGCCGTCAACTCGTGGACGGTGGTCGGTACGAATGTGGTTTTCGGCGCGGCCAATATCATCATGACGCCGGACACGAACGGCTATGTCACGAACGCCGTTTCTCCGAATCAATACCGCCTGCAATTCGCGGGGTTGAATTATTCGCTTTATGTAAACATACCCAACACCACCAACGTGATGCCGCTCGGCATGTATGTCATCAACGCGCCGGTGATTGCCGGCGCGCCTCTGTCCGGTTACGCGCTCATCACGAATCTCCTGGGCTACGCGCCGCCGCTGCCGACGCCGGCCGGCATCACGGGAGCGCTGGGCTATGTGCCGCCCACGAACAGTTACAGCGCACTGACGAACGTTTTAGGCTTCATTCCAGCGACGAATGGCGGACCGCTGGTTTATGCACAACTGCCGTGGATCCCGCCGACCAATACCTACTCCGGTTTGACATCCGCACTCGGCTTCGCGCCCGCCACCAACCCGCCGATTCTCCTGACCACCAATCTGGCAGTGCTCACACCCGGCTCGCAGACCAACTTCGTCAACATCACCAACGGAACCGTTCAAAGCATCACCCATCAATAAGCAGCGTGACATTGCATCCCACTATGAAAAAAACTTTTACCCGGCTGATGGCGGTCACCGCCTCTTCATTCTTAATTCTTAATTCTGCCTTCGCCCAAGCGACCGCGCCGATCCTGTTCCCGGTCAATTCCATGTTCGGCGGCGCGGCCCTGGGCAAGACGCTCACGCTGACCGCCGTCAACTCTTTGATCAGCGATGGTGCGAATCTCTGGGCGGGCAGCTTTCAGAACGTGCCGTACCCTGGAACGAATCCGGTGGTGAACCTGTACCCTAACGATTATTTGCTGACCATCGCCGGGATCCGCACGCCGGCGCGTTTCAGCGTATATTCGTATGATGTCGGCACCAACATCATCGATGTCACGACGCGCCTGACGAGCGGTCCGCTGTTTTATTTTGGCACCAACGGTTTCGCCAGCCTGGTCGCCAGCAATGGCATCGTGCTCTGGACGAATTTTGACGGCAGCATTGCGATTTCGACCGGTGGAACGTTCATTGGCGACGGCACTGGCGTGAGCAATGTCACGGCCGTTGGCGTGACCGCCCCGTTCAACATCAGCGACGTGTCGGTTCAAGCGGCCAATGGTGTTCTTGATGTTTCCGGATTCAATAACGGCATCAAGGCGTCTGCGTTCGTTGGCCCGTTGATCGGCAACGCGACCACGGCCACAACGGCCGGACTGGCTACGAATGTTGCCGCCGGAATTAATATAACTGGATCAAACATTTCTGGAATATTCTCCGGCAACGCCAGCAGTCTGACAGGTTTGAATGCTTCGCGGTTGACGGCTGGCACTGTGCCGCTCCCGGTGATGACCAGTAACCTCGAAGGTCAGGTAGCTAATCTTGCGCTTATGTGTGGCAACTACGCTTACAAAGACCCATGGCTTTCGGTTCCGTTCGGTTTGAACACTTGGTTCATGATTGGCGCGGGCGTGAATGAATATTTCATCACGAATAATATTTATAACTCGTTCTTCGGCGGTGGGACATCAGGCTTTGATTACGCCAAACAGATCGCGCCCAAGCAGCCTTACTTGCTGATTGATGACGGTCTTTTCACGGGGTTTGACTCGAACGGAATACCCACGGTCAATGCGGCGAAATGGCCGGACGGATTTCCTTGGCTTGCCAATTTCATCCATACGAACGGCTGGGCGGTCGGTATCTGGGTTCAAGGCGGCGGCGGCAGTTTTTACTTTGACCAGCCGAACTTCAACGCACAGGTTTTTGCAAACTATCTGGTGACGAATCATGTGGATTACTTGAAAGCAGATACGATTGCATATCAATCCAGCCTCACTCCGTGGACAACCAGCGACAACACTAATTTTGTCAGCGTGTTGAGCTACTTGCGAGCCGCTCCTTATCCCCTGCATGTTTCCGGGGCGCAAGACAGCCTCATGGGCATCGAAACAACATTGTATGATTCGTTTCGTTCAACTGGTGCGGCAGGCATCGACAAAATGGGGCACACTGTCGTCGGCGACATTTACACCGGAGGTTACCGCCCGCTTCTACAAGACTTCTGGATAGACAACGTGATGGCCCATAGCTATCTGCTGGGCCGCAATCTTTATCCGGACATCGACCCCATGAGCAGCCAGAACTGGCCCGATGAAAAGCGGCATATTGAGTTAAGCACATTTTTCAACGCCAGCTTTCAATTTGGCTCGCTAGGACAGTATGGTGTCTCCGCCAACTACGAAAACCCGTGGTCGAACTTGCTCTCTTCGACTTCAATTAAGATTCGCAATGACAGTTTCGTGCCCTACTTTGCGTACACCAATAACGGTGTGGAAGTCATCGCCAAACGCAACACGAGCGAAGGTCTGGATGTGCTGCTGTTGAATCGCAACTACACGGTCTCCAACTCCATTAACGGCTTTCCCGGTCAAGGCTCCTACGGCGACCCGAATGACGGTTTGATGTATAATTTGTTCACGAACTACAACAGCAGCGCGCAGTATGGCTCCAACATCCAATATGTGTTTTGGAGTACGAACATTGTGGTCGATTTCAATAAGCTGGGACTGACCGCCACAAAGTCTTGGACTGCTTACAATGCCCAGAATGATGGGCGCATGACGACAACCAACTCATTTAGCATTCTGGTACCAGCCGCCAGTTCCATGTTATATCGCATTGTGCCAGCCGTGGCCGAGCCATTGGTTCGCAAATTAACGGACGAGAAATGGTTCAATTTTACGAATGGTTGGAACGGATTCCCTTCGTATCCGGGCATCAATAACTTTCAAGGCAACGCCACCGTCCAGCTAAACGGTGGTGATGGCACGGTCTATTCTAACGGCATGACCTTGAACCTGAAGAGCCGCGTGACCTATGGCGTTAACGGGGCGAATGTTTTTTCCGCCGCCTTCGGTGCGCAGAATTGGGCCACAACGGCCACGAACTATGTCGGTATCTACTTCGACGACAGCTCCACACCCGCCACTTATTTTGGAACGATAGTTCCAACGAACGTGTACCTGACAATTCCGTCAGGGACAAAAACCATCGGCATTGAAGCCGGGGTATCGAACAGCTCAATCTGCTTTGTGAATCCGGCGTTGATTACCTACACGTCAACCAATACACCGGCGACCCAGTCATGGGCAGGCCCGATGTTGATAACCAATCCGGCCAGCGTCCTGGCGGCGAAAAGCCTGACGCTTGGCAACCCGATTGTGTATGTGATTAACGGAACCAACAGCATCTTCCAGCGGGAATTTATCGAGATCGACACCAACATTGTCAGCACCAACAACGCGGTGAATTTTGGGGCCAACCCGTGCTTTTGCACCCTAACTAATAACGGGCACTATGCCGTCACCTTTAGGGGCGTGGCTTCCGGCCTGGGTTCCATCGCGGAAACACCGGACATAGGCACGTTTTGCACAAACACTGCCCCAACCGGATGGATGAAAGACTCCGATTCTTTGTGGCACCCATTCGGCACTACCGGGGTCACGGGGGCTAATGAAAGCGGAATCACAACAAGCCCGTATCCCATATCGCGGGCGGCTTCGGGCTTTGGCTTTGACAGCAACTTCAACCGGCTGTCGTACTGTCAAAATTCTGGCGCGGGCAACAGCCAAACCATCAGCTTTACGACGCGATTGGATGTAGTAGCCACAAATGCCACCCCCGCGACGCCCATGGTTATTTTTCTCGCGGCTGTGAACGGCAACAACCTGACACACACTAACACGCTCACGCACGTTTCGATCGACATCAACCAAACTTCGTTTTGATGAAAACCCCGGCGATCATTCTGTTTGCCCTCTGCGCACTTTTTGTGAGCGCCCAGCCGTTGCCGCCGCCGCCCGTCACCAGCACCAACACGGCACTGAAGCTGATCGTCAATCCGCCGCATCTCCGGATCATCACCAATTGCGAGCTGACCTGGGATGCCTACACCAATGTCTATTTTGAGGTGCGCGGCAGCACCAACCTCGGCTCCTGGTACCACGTCACCAACGTGCCGGTCTGGAAAACCAACGTCGTGATTCCCGTGATCCGCTCGCAGGAATTTTTCAAGATCGTAACCCACACCAACTGATTTTATGGGCGCTGATTCTGATTCAACTTTAAAGCTGCTGATCGAGATGGGTGTCGTGGGGCAGGACGATGTGCGGGCCGCAAATGCCTTGGTTGCTGAAACGGGCCAAAAAGGCAAAGAGGCGCTCGATGGGATGAACGGTTCCATGCCGGAAAATTTGGAGGCTTGGGGCAAATATAAAAACGCATTGCATGAAGCCGGCGAAGAGGGTGGCGAGCTGCATGAAACTCTTCACGGTGTGGCGCAAGCCGGCCGGATGGCTGGCGGTGAATTCGCGGAATTTGGTCACCTGGCTCACGCGGCTTTAAATCCCGTTTCTTTGGCGCTGGTGGCCGTCACGATCGGTTTCGAAGCGATCAGCAAGCTGCAAGAGCGTATCGCCGAGAAGATAAAGGACATGCAGGACGCGTCGGCCAAGGTGGCGGACACGATTCACGAAATGGTGAATGCCGGTGGGAGCGCGGATCAGATATTCGAGAGCATGAACCAGATCCTGGCCGAGAGTGAAGTCAAGGCGACCGGGGTTCAACACGCGATCGAACGTATGCAGACGGCCAGCCAGCAGGTGGCCGAACATTTGCATGCCTTGAACGATAATTTAAAGACGGAGGATGAATCGCAAAATGCCACGCTCCAAAAACGCATCGATCTCTTAAAACAATTGGGCGTCATCTCGGCTGAAGATGCCGACAAAAAAAAGATTCAGGCCGATCTGCAAGAAAAGCTGAACGGGATGGCGGCTGAAATGCGCCAGCTCCGCCAGGATGCCAGTGATGCGGAAAAGAATTTCACGGATCTCAAAATCAAACAGCATGAACTGCCCAGCGAAGCCGATGCCCTGACCAAACAGAAAGCCGCGCAATTTCAAGTAGACCGGGACAAAACCGTCATGGACCTTACGCCCAAGGCGCTCAGGGAAAATGAAGAGGCTCAGGAAGCCGCTAAAAAGCTACGAGATGATACCTGGGCCACGCCGGCCGCACGGCAACTGGCCATCGATGAATTGCGCCGTCTGAAAGAGGAGCATATTCAGTTGGGGACCCGTTACAATGAAACCAAAGATTCACAGGCGGATCACGAAACGGCGCTGGCTTCGGCGAATGATGTTTTAAAGGCTGTCCAGGATCTTCCAGCCAAGATCGAGGCTGCTCAAGACAAGGCCAATGCGGCCGCGCAGAAAGTGACGGATTCAGACAAAACCGGCGCGGCCAATGAAGCACGTTTGCAAGCCGCCATCGAGACGTTTCAGGCGATTCTGAAAGATAGCGGCAAGACACCCGAGCAGATCATCGCCGAGGGCGCGACCGCCCAGGACGATATCAAACGTCTCCTCGGCCAAGGATACACGCCGCAGAAAATTCAGCAGGATGGTGAAAAAGCTACGCAAGACCACGAGGCGGGGCGTAATTTTGATCAAAATGCCCTTGACCGACTAACTCGTTACAGCAACGACCGGACCATGACTGACCGGCTGAATGCATTGTTGCAGAGCATGGGTGACAATCAAAATTTGATGACGAACATCATGGACAAGCACGCGCAAGGTCAAATCAATTTACAAAACGAAATTGACCGGCTGTATCAACAGGCCGAAACCATTTTAAGGTGGCAGAAGCAACACAACATTTGATTATGTGGACGCTCCAATATTTCGGACCCGGCGGCACCGTTGAAAAAAGAATTTCTGCCGCGCCCAACATTCCGAGCTGGGGGTTGCTCGGCACCTGTCCGTTTCAATTCCATAACACCAGCAAAAGTTCGCTAGACCTGGTCACCGGAGATGATTTTGATAATGCCCTCGTATTCGGGTTTCGCATGCCGGTCACGATCTGGCGGGAAAGAACTTTTGCCGGCGGCAACTTCGGTGCGGGCAGCATCTGGTTTCAAGGGTTCATCTCCGAGCCCAACCGCGAGGCGCCGGATGCCAAGCAGAACCATCGCTACACTGTCTTTAACTGGATCTGGCGGGCCGAAAATATCGGGTTCCGCCAGCCGTGGAGTTTCAAGAGCGGAGGCACCTATGCCGCGCCAAACTTCGTCACTCAATATTCAGATGAAGTCGTTTTGGGCGAGACGCAAAATGAATTCGCGCAGGATGCCGGCGCCCAGATCCGGGAAATCCTGACGAGCATGAACCAGCGTTACAACCCCACGCGCTGGCGAAGTTTTGCGGGTGCGGTGGACGTATCCAAAGACCTGGTCAAGATCGGGAGCATCGGCATCAACGTCGCCATGCCGCCCACGCCGGCGAAATGCATCAGTTGCTATGAAGCTCTGCGTGAGTGCATGAAGTGGGCGCCGGATGCCGTGTTATGGACCGACTACACGACGTCTCCGGTCACGGTGAACGTTACCAAGTTGGCCGATATGGGCAGTGCTTCCGTGACATTGCCAGGCGCGGATGCGAACAACAAATTTCCAGGAATCGCGCTCAAGCCATGCTATGACCGTCAGTTAAACGGCGTGATCATCCAATATAAAATGCCGGTATCGGTGGGAGGCACCACTTTCCTTGGCCTGGCGTTCGACCAATATCCTCCCATATGCGATCCGGACGATCCGGACGTGATCAGCTTCCTTGTGCAGCTCGCCGGCTCGAAGGTGAATGTTTCGCGCACCACGGTAACTACGACCATCGTGAACGCTGCGGCCGGCGATAATGCCACCCGCTTGGGTTGGTGGCAGCAACGTGATGATCGCCTGAAAAATGTGAATCTTTCCAATTTGATCATCGATCCCACCAGCGTCGTCTGCACTGACTATTTCACCGGTGCTTTTGTGGATTTCTCCGCGTTGCCGTTTCAACTCATCGCCAGCAGTGGCGGACCGCTGCCGGGCATGGGTGTTATCACGCGGGATGTCACCATCACGGCCACGGCATCTTGGACTCGCGTAGATCCATCCACCAACGCACCGGTTGAAACCGTTGTTGAAAATATTCATGTGCGTCTAACGATTTGCAATCTGGACACCGGCGGCGTGTCGCAGTCATATCGCGTCGAAACCGATGCGGAATTGGGAGAGGTAGCACCGGTGGGGTTGGCACAAAATTATTATGTCGCGGTGGCTGATCTACAATATGAGGGAGTTTTGAACACCAAGGGCAAAGAGATTCGCGGAGACCTAACGCTGGGCGAAAAATTGACGATCATCACGCCTAGGGGAAATTACGCCAACAACATCATCCAATCTCTGAGCGGCAACCTGATGAACGGTGTCTTGGATGTGCAGATCGGACCGCCCACGGTTATGGGGCCGGCCGACCGCATCGAGCAGATGCGGGCAGCGCGTTATATCCGTGGCAACGAACTGCCCAGCGGCCGGAGCAACGGTGGAGCTACCGGGTCCTCTACCGTTGATATGACCAGTGCCGGTGGAAAGGAAAACACAGTGCCAGGGCATAAGCTTCCCAGCTTACATGCCGTTGTTGGAAATTATGGAGGGATTCATTCAGCGGTCAGCCACGATGCTTCTTTGGTGGCCGCCGGTGATGCTCTAAACTGATATGCTCATCGCGAAAATACAATTTGCCCATGCCGCGATCGGGAATGCGCCAAAGATCATTTCCGTGAACGGCAGCGAAGGTGTCCAGATGGCCCGTTACTTTTATGGCACGGGCGCGCCCAGTGCCACGACACTCAAAACCGGCAACGGAAAATATAACGCGGCGGCCTCTGGATACGTGGTGTCCGTTTCTTTGGTGACCGGCGGTGCCGGCTATGTAGTCGGCGGGATTCTGACATTGCCCGGCGGCACGGGCACAACAGTGCAAATCCAAATTGATGCGGTGGACGCGGTGGGAGCAATTCTGGATTTTCGGGTAGTGCGGAGAGGTGATTATACTGTCTATCCGGCCAATCCGATCACGGCCAGTTCTGGCACTGCAACATTCAACCTGAATTTTCCGGCACCGGATTATTACGCGGACATCACCACGCCCACCAGCCCGGTATTTTACGTCTGCACCACGAGCGGCTCAAAGAGCACGTCCACGTGGGCCCCGAGCGGCGGCGGCACGCAGCAATTTAAAATGGTTTCCGATGCTGGGGATTATTGGAACTGCCACACCTTCGACGGCACCACCACCGGCAGCACGCTCGTCAAGGTGGCGAAGCCCGCCAAGATGCGCTGCACGGCCGCCGGCAGCGGCGGCGGCGCGATCGGTAGCGAGACCATCCGTGGTTTTACCTACACCTATTCTTATACGGCCGTGACCAGCGCCGGCGTGACCATCGAGTACACGCGTGGCTGGACATCAACGGATACGAACAACCCCAGTGGTACCGACTACATGACGCCGCCCGTGCTCGTGGGTGATGTCATCGTGGCCGTCGCCTTCACTACCCTCACGCCCACGAGCCTGGTCGGCGTGGCGTGGATGTATCTCGGCTGCCAATGGGCGACCGCCTGAACCATGGCCGCCGTCATACCAACCAAGGCCAGCAGCGGTGGGCCGTTTCGCTCCGGTTCACAGTGTATCGCCATGTATTCCGGCTTCACCCAATTTCAAGTGGCCAATGCATTCATCTGCTTCGCCGGTTTTGGAACGCTCGCCGGCTATTCCCCTGGCCACGGCATGACGTTCAATCAAAGCTGGCCGGTCGTCTATCTCACCTTGACCGAGCAAACTTTTTACTTCCCCACTGGCGCGACCAAAACGCAAGTCACAAGCTATACTGGGAACTTTCAGAGCGGCGTATTTTTCCCCGAGATCATCGGCCCAACCGGCAGCTTGGACGGTGGCACTGATTACACCTTGGTCTCACTGACCGACACGGCCGCCAGCTATACCTTTGCCACGTCCACGGGAGCTCCGCAAAATTGCACCTACACCGCGACGCTCTCCACCGCTTTGAGCTGGTCCGCGCAGAACACATTGGGAATCGCCCTGATCAACAGCGTCGGTTATCCGGCGAGCCCGTTCTATTCGATCGCGAACAGCTATCGTGGTCCCAGCGGAGTAACTTGGACGGAGGCCGAGTCCCAGTTTGGTAATTTGAACAGTCTTCAGAACTCCATGGCCGGTGCGTGTGCCAACGGCGTGCCCATGAAGGAGATTTTCCAGGCGCCGGGCGTCTTCGCTTTGCGGCCCGTACCGAATGGAGCTGCTGCCACGATTAATGACCAGCTTGCCTACAACGCCAAAGGCTTTGGTAGTGTCACGAACAGCAATCCCAATAACGGGGCCATCTGGTTTCAAAAGAGCCGCTGGCGTCTCACAGGTCGGCGGACGAATGCGGGGCTAGCATTCAGTTTCAACGATCCGCATCTAACCCTCTATCGCCACAACTGGAGCACCTCCATGAGCTATCCCGGCTTCACGAGCAACGGTGTAGCCTCAATCGGAGCCCAATCGCTTGGGGTTCACACGTGGGACTACAGCGCTGCCGCGCAATATGAGGAATGGGGTTTCCGGAGCGCCCTGATATGACCATGGGGAGGCTTAAATCGCCTGCTATGGTCACGTTAACCGGGAATTAAAGAAGCCTTGGCGGCCCGTTTAGGAAGCCCGAAATCCGCAAAACTTCTCAAAGCGATTCAAAAAGTGGACAATTCGCCCGCGTTTTTACACTGGTCATATCTTCAGGAAAACGGTGGAGGGCCACCGCACTCCAAGACGCTGGCGCGAGGGTGGAAACGATTGATTAACATCAACACGCGGGCGGGCCGCCCGCGCTCCTTGGCGGGTCCGTGCATGTCCACGCGCCGAGCCGTCCTGCAACGCGCGGGACGGAACTACAAACGGAAGCGCCCTTGTTGCCGGAGCGAGAAAGAGGATGATGATGACGATGAGGAAGATTTCTTGGGCGGGAGCCGCCCTTTATTTCGGGTAATCCTGCCACATCCAGCGGAGGATGTCGGGCAGGAGGGCGCCGCCGTGGGTGTCGGCGTGGGCACCGTCGCCCCATTGGTGGTTGAGGCGGTAGCGCGGGCCGGGGACTTTGTCGCGATCCGCTTTCATATTGGCGAATTCC
>DASZCA010000307.1:0-11058 GCA_035943555.1 Verrucomicrobiia bacterium | reverse complement strand
AGCAAGGCGTCAGCTTCGATCTGGCAGTTGGCGTAGGCGGCGCAGGCGGTGTGGAATTCCAGCCGGAAATAGACGAGGGCGGCGGATCGTTCCTGGGAAAACTCGAGAACGCGGCCATGCCGGTCACGGATGAGCTTTTTCACGGAGATGTTTTAGACGTGCGGGATGGCCGGGACAACTTTAAAAGCGAGATGTATTTTGTGGCGGCGCGTTGATCGTGGATGAGACTTTTGGAAAACGGTTGCGTCGATAAGTGCACCATTTTTTGAAAATGTTCTTATCACGCCGTGCCGGAGGCCGGCGCTCCGGGAAGGAGGCTTTCGAGTTTTTGGTTGTTGTGGGGCAAGATTGGAGCCGACTCACGTCGGCTGCTACAAATTAAGGGGCTGGCGCTGCGAGTTGGGACAACTTGCGGGCGAGCCGCCCGCGCTCCATTTATTGCAGGGCGGTTTTCGCGAGGTCTAGCTGGGTGCGGGTGCCGAGGAGGAGCATTTGATCCCCGGCTTGGAGTTCTTCGTCGGGGCCGGGGTTGATGTGGCTTTTACCATGGCGTTCGAGGCCGGCGATGGTGGCGCCGGTGCGGGTGCGGAGTTGCAGTTCGCGGATGCGGCGGCCGATGGCGGGAGAATTGGCGGCGAGGGTAACGGTTTCGAGATCGGCGTCGCGCAGCAACGCTGGGAGGGCGGCGGGCAATGGTTCGTGGCGCGTGACGGGCGGTTGCGACAGGGTTTCGGTCAACGCTACTTGAGCTTTGGAATAGACGCGGATGAAGAGGCGGCGCAGGAGCCAACTGATCAGGCCGGCCAGGACGATCAGGATGAGGAAAACTTCCAAAGTGGGCAGGAAGGTGGAACTGAGGACGATGACGTAGAGTCCCAACATCACGGTGCCAGCGATGGAGATGACCTGTGCGACGAGGGTACGGAGGGCGGCGGTGCGTTCGCCGGCGCGGGCCTCGGTGACTTTGATCTCGGCGATGAGGAGGCCGAGGGCCTGGAGTTTGCGCGAGGTAGCGACGATCATGGGCAGCGCGAAAAATACGGCGACGAACCAAAGGGCGGATTTGCGAACGTCATCCGAGAGGTTGAGGGCGACGAGCCATTGAGGCGGATGCTGGTTGACGTAGGCGATGGCGATGAACACGGCGGCGATCAGGGCGGCGTTGAGCGCCATCTGGGCGGACCAGCGGCGGATCAATTTTCCGGAGAAGCTGGTATCGCGCTGGCCGAGATGGCCCACCCAGTTGGTGTAAAGGGTGAGGAGGTTGAGCACGGAACGGGGAGCAAGGCGGTCGAAGCGGTTGACGACGCCATCGGCACTTTTGATGAGGTATGGGGTGAGGAGGGTGGTGATGGCGGAAACGGCGACGGCGATGGGGTACAGGAATTTGCTGGTGACATTGAGGGTGAGGCCGAGCGCGGCGATGATGAAGGAGAATTCACCGATCTGGGCGAGGCCCATGCCGACGCGGAGCGAGGTGCGGCTGTCATTACCGCCGACGAACGCGCCGAAGGAGCAGGTGACTATCTTACCGAGAACGACGGCGGCGGAGATGACGACGATGGGCAGCCAGTAGGCAATGAGCATCTGCGGTTCGATGAGGAGGCCGATGGCGACGAAGAAGACGGCGCTGAACATATCGCGGACGGGTTCGATCAAGGTTTCGATGCGGTGGATCTCGCGGGATTCCGCGATGACGGCGCCGATGAGGAAGGCGCCGAGGGCGACGCTATAGCCGAGTTTCACGGCCAAGAGCGAGAAGCCGAAGCACAGGGCGAGGACGGTGACGAGGAGCATTTCATTGCTCTTGAACCTGGCGACGTAGCCGAGCAGGCGCGGGACGGCGAGCAGACCGACGACGAGCGAGGCGACGAGAAAAATGGCGAGTTTGCCAAGGGTGAGGCCGACATCAGCCATGTGCAGGCTGCCGGTCATGGCGATGCCGGAGAGGAGGGCGATCATGGCAATCGCGAGGATGTCCTCGATGATGAGGATGCCAAAGATCAACTGGGCGAAATTTTCCTTGGATTTTCCGAGTTCGGCGAGCGCCTTGACGATGATAGTGGTAGAGGAGATGGAGAGCATGGCGCCGAGGAAGATGCAATCCATAGTGCTCCAGCCGAACAACTGGCCGATTTCGTAACCAACCCAGATCATGAGCAAAATTTCCAAAAAAGCGGCGATGAAGGCGGGACCGCCGACTTTTTTGAGTTTGCGCAGGCTGAATTCGAGCCCGAGGGAAAACATGAGGAAGACGACGCCCAATTCAGCCAAGGTGTTGATGGTGTCCTGGTCGTGGATGAGAGGATAGGGCGGGGTGTGCGGGCCGATGATGACGCCCGCGATGATGTAACCGAGGACAACCGGCTGTTTGAACCGATGGAATAAAATGGTCACCAGCCCGGCGACGATCATGACGACGGCCAGGTCTTGGAGGAAAGCGACGGTATGCATGGTTTACAAACCCGGTTCAATGAGCCGGTTTATGATAGTCGCGGAAAATGGGATAATGTAAAGGGCGGGCCAAATGCGTCGTGGATTGCGAAGCGGCCATGGTGCGATTGACTGATTCGGTTAGCAGACGGCGGCGCGCCCTACCAGCGATAGGTTTGCGAAAGCGCGGTTTGAAATGGATATGACAAGGCTGGTCAAGGGATCGATTGATTTTAAAGGAGCCTAACGAGGGATGGTGCGCGGTACAGGGTTCGAACCTGTGACCCCTACCGTGTCAAGGTAATGCTCTACCACTGAGCTAACCGCGCAAAGGGACGTGGATGATTGCAAACGGATGCGAAATGGCAAGCTTAAACCCTGGGGAATAATGACGCAGCACGAATGACGAATGGAAAGAGCGGAAGCGGAAACGAGGTGACGCGAATACGCCAATTAACGGGAATTGAAGGAGTTTTTAAACCACGGATGGATACTGACAGGCGCGGATGGGGAAGGTCTGAAGTGGCTGGCTAGGAAGATGAAGAAAAAGATGACGGCAACGACAGGCTGGGTGATTAACACGCGGGCGAGCCGCCCGCGCTCCGGGGCGGAGGGTAATTTCAACTTTGAAGTTGCGGGGCGGGGTTGTTACGCTACTGGCATGGCAAAAAAATCGGGCGATGACCCGAAAGCGAAGAACGGCTTTAATGATGTGATCGGTCTCGCGCTGCTGTTCGCGGCGTTGATCTTGCTGGTCGCGCAATGGTCGTTCGACAAGAACGACATCTCATCGCTGACGACGCATCCGAACAAGGCGTTGCATAACTGGATCGGCCTGATCGGGGCATGGCTGGGGTACGCGAGTTTTTTTGTTTTTGGCGGGGCGGCGTATGTGCTGCCGCTGCTGCTGGCGGTTTTTGGCGGGAGTTATCTGCTGAATCTCTTCGGGTACCTGCGGGAGCGCGTCACCTGGTCGACGGTGTGGGCGGGGGTGCTGCTGCTGGCGCTGGCAGGTCTGTTATTTCTTTCGGATGACGGCGGGCGGACCGGCAAATTTCATGTGAGCAAAGGAATCAACAGCGCGGGCGGCGCGCTGGGTTATCTGGCGTATGGTCAGACGCGGGACTGGGATTTTGGTTTTTGCCTGCTAGGCAACATGGGCGCGGGGATCGTGTGCGCGGCGTTGGTGATGATCAGCCTGCTATTCCTGACGAATTTTCATCTGGGCGTGTGGATCCGCGCGGTGTTGCGGAAGGAAAATTTTGGGCCGGTGGAACCGGCCAAACCGGCCGAGGAGCAGGCATTGGAGAAACGTGCGCAGGAGTTGGAGAAACAGAAGCGCAAGCTGGAGGAGGAAGTCGGGAAAAGCGGAAAGACGGCGGAGCGGCCGGTAGAGCGCCCCGGAGAACGGCCGGTGGAGAAAACAGCCAGCGGTCTGGGCGCGGATGGCTTGCCGGTACCGGAACCGACGGTGCGCGACTTGAGTGTGCCGCAGGCAAAGGGGCCGAAGGTGCGCAAGACGACTTTGCCGGAACCGAAGGAGGCGACGCCGACAGTGGCGGGAATGATGGATGTGGGCGATGTGATCCGGGCTGGCGAAATCGCGCCAACAACGACGGAACAGATTTTAGGTCGTAAATCGGAAGCCAAGCCGGTCGAGAAGGCGGAGGAGAAACCCGAGGAATTTCAACCGGAAGCTGTTAAACCGGATGATGAATTAGTGACGACGGAAGCGGTAGTGGCGGACAAGCCAGCGGAGCCGGTGGTGATTATCGCAGATGCCGTGACTCCGACGGCGGTGGTGCCGCGCCCGAAGCTGGCGCCGAAGAAGCCGAAGCCGATGACGGTGGCGAGCGTGCCGATGATCGGCAATTACCAACTGCCTTCGATGGATTTCTTGCAGCACGCGGACATGACGATCAAACCGACGGAGTCCAAGGAGGAACTGATGGCGAATGCGCGGCTGATGCAGCAGACGCTGGCGCAGTTCGACATCGAGGTTTCGCTGGGCGACATCACGAAGGGACCGACGATCACGCGTTATGAACTGCATCCGGCGCCGGGGGTGAAGCTGGAAAAAATTCTCAATCTCAACAACAACCTGGCCGCCGCGCTCAAGGCGGAACGCATCAACATCCTCGCGCCGGTACCTGGAAAATCTTCGGTGGGTGTAGAAGTGCCGAACTTGGTGAAGTCGAAGGTCATCATGCGCGACCTGTTCGAATCGGACGAATGGCGCAATACGAAGGCGCGCATCCCGATCGCGCTGGGCAAGGACGTTTACGGTCATCCGATCATCGCCGATCTGGCGGAAATGCCGCACATGCTGATCGCGGGCAGCACAGGCTCCGGAAAATCGGTGTGCATCAACTCGATCATCGCATCGCTGCTGTACCGGTTCTCGCCGGACCAGTTGCGGTTCGTGATGATCGATCCGAAGGTGGTGGAGTTGCAGCAGTACAATGCGTTGCCGCATCTCGTGGTGCCGGTGGTGACGGATCCGAAGAAGGTGTTGCTGGCATTACGCTGGGTGGTGAACGAGATGGAGAAGCGATATAAGATTTTTGCGCGTGTCGGTGTGCGCAACGTGAAGTCGTTCAATGACCGGCCTAAGAACAAACCGTTGCCGGAACAGGAATTGGAACTGCCGCTGGCCTCGAAGAAGGAAAAAGTGGAGGCGGGCGCGGATGGATTCGCAGTGGAGATTGATGAAGAGATCATCGTGCCGCGCGAGGAAGATATCATCATCCCGGAAAAGCTTTCGTATATCGTCGTGATCATCGACGAGCTGGCGGACCTGATGTTGGTGGCGCCGGCGGATGTGGAAATGGCGATCGCGCGCATCACGCAGATGGCGCGCGCGGCGGGCATCCATTGCATCGTAGCGACGCAACGGCCCTCGGTGGACGTGATCACGGGCGTGATCAAGGCGAACATCCCGGCGCGGATCGCGTTCCAGGTGGCGAGCCGTGTGGATTCACGGACGATTTTGGATGCGATGGGCGCGGACAAATTGCTGGGCAAGGGCGACATGCTATTCCTGCCGCCGGGTTCGGCGAAATTGAACCGGGCGCAGGGCGCGTTGATCACGGACCAGGAGCTGGAGAACATCGTGGGTTTCATCGCGAAGCAGGGCAAGCCGAGCTACGAGATGGAGATCCACCAGCAGCTTTCCAAGCCGGCGGCGAATACGGACATCGAGAGCGGCATCGACGAGGACGAGGATCTTATCCAGCAGTGTATCGAGGTCATCCGCAGCGAGCAGAAGGCCAGTGTGTCGCTGATGCAGCGGCGACTGCGTCTGGGTTATACGCGCGCGGCGCGCATCATGGATGAATTGGAAGGTCGTGGCATCGTGGGGCCGAGCAAGGGCGCGGAGCCGCGGGATATTTTGATTGATCTGGATGGCGAGGGGGCGGATGGGGGCGGGCAGAGCGCGGTGTGATGTGGGGCAAAAACATTTAACGCCCAACATTCAACGCTCAACGCCCAAGCGCGTGAAGATGTTCGCCCTTGGGAGCTAGATGCTAGATGCTGGATGTGTTCTATAGAAAGTTTCTTTAGCAGAGTGAAGATTGGCACAGATGTAGGCCCTGAGTTATGGCGTCGGTTTGGCAATAGCCTTTGTTGAACGCGATTCCAGTCGCGTGCGGATGGAATCGGCCAGGGCGGCGTTGCCCTGGGACTTGGCCAAGGTGAGGGCTTGTTGGAATTGAGCTTGGGCTTCGTCGGTTTTTCCTGTGGCGGCGAGGGCGAGGGCGAGTTGGTTGTGGGCCTCGGCGTAATCGGGCCTGGCTTGCAATACCTGTTCATCGAGGGCGATGGCGGCGGACCATTTTTGCTGGGTGCCAAGGGCGACGGCGGTGATGTATTGGGCGTCGGTGCGGTCGAGTTTGAAATGAAGCGCCTGTTCGTAGTGGGGAATGGCTTCATCCCATTTATTCTGCGTGGCGAGGGCGAGGCCGAGATCGTAATGCGCGGTGGCGAGATTGGGGTTGGCTTCCAGCGCCAGCCGGAACTGCGAGATGGCTTCATCGGTCCGGTCCAGCACGAACAAGGCGTCGCCGAGATTATAGTGCGCTTCCGAGGAGTGAGGATTGAGTTGCAATGCCTGATCGAACTGCTGGATGGCGGCGGTGCGATCATTTTGAATGGCAAGGGCGATGCCCAGATTCACATGGGCATCCGGATTATCCGCATCAAGCCGGAGTGATTCTTGGAAGTGCGGGACGGCTTCCGCCGTTTTACCCGTATTCAGCAAGAGCGCGCCATAGGTATTGTGAACGAACGCGTGATCTGATTTGCAGGCCAAGGCATGGGTCCAAAGGCTGATGCTATCTTTCCAAAAGCCGGTCTGGATATAAGCGCCGGCTGAAAGGGTGAGGATGACGGTGATGGCGGCCGTGGGTTGCACAATGCGACCGTGACGCCAGGAAGCGCAGAGATCCATCACTCCCCAAACGATGATGAGGCAGAAACCAATCTGCGGGAGGTAGGTGTAGCGGTCGGCGCGCGCATTATGGGCGGCCTGCATGATATCAATGACGGGCAGGAGCATGCCCAAATACCAGAGCCAGCCGACCAGGAACCAAGGGCGTTTTTTGTGCCAAACCAAGGCGGCAACGGAGACAGACAGCAAGATGACCGTTGCGAGGCCGATCTGCCACGGCGGCGGGCTGGCTGAGGGATGGGCATACACGACGGTAAGGCCCACGGGGCACAGCATGTGACCGAGATAATCGACATAGGCGACCAAGGCGTTGGCCGCACGGACGAAGCGGGTAGTGGTGCCGGCGATAGTGACGGCACCTTGTTGCGTGGCCATGGTGATCACGGCGATGGCAAGGCTGAGCGCGAAGAAGGGGAGTTTCTCGGTGAACAAGGCGAGAGACGTTTTCACGAAGGGGCGGGCGACGAAGCGGTTCAACGGCCAATAATCCAAAAGCAACAGCACGGCGGGCAGGGTCACCAACATGGATTTGGACATGAGTCCGAGAGCGAAGAGCGCCAAGGTCAACCAGTAGTCCGCAGTGAAGCGCCAGACCGGGCGGGTGGGCGCGCCGGGCGGCCCCAATTTTTCCACATGACCGGCCCAAGTCCACAAGGCCAGCGTGAAGAAAAGGCCGCTCAGCACATCTTTGCGTTCCACCACCCAGGCCACCGATTCCACGCGCAAGGGGTGGATGGCAAAGATGGCGGCGACGACTGCGGAGGGCCAAAATCTCCGGGTGAGGCGGTTGAGCGCGAGGAACAGGCCGGCGGCCGTGGCGGCATGCAACACGACATTGGTCAGGTGGTGTCCGCCGGCATTGGCACCGTATAACTGCCAATCCAACTGGTGAGAAATATCCGTGACCGGGAACCAGGTGCCGACATTGGAGTGGGTGAACAACCAGCCGATGCCCGCAAAGTTCAACCCTTGGGTGATGACCCAGTTTTGATAGACATAGGAGGGGTCGTCATAGCTTACGAAATCGAAATGGACGGTCTGGCCGAAAACGGCGAAAACTAACGCCGCCAAGCCAAGGCAGACGGCAGTGATGTGCCAGCGCGGTTGGTCTGCGGGCAGGCGAGTTTCAGGGCCGGGATTTTCCGTTGAGTCCAATGCGGGTGCATAATGCGTTTCTATGAAAGCAGGTCAAGCTTGGAAAAGGCTGTCGACAGCTTGATGGAAAGTTGACGCAGTTCTCCAGAAACCTTACGCGAGAAGCAGAGTGAGGTGAAAATAATCGCGTGTTCTCCCTCACCCTGGCCCTCACCCTGGCCCTCTCCCGTCCGCCTTCGCCAAGGCTACGGCGGGACGGGCTGGGAGAGGGAATGCGTATGGCCGCCGAAAAATATTGGCAAGCGGAAGGTTTTTACAATTGGATCAGGCACGGGTATGTAAATGCAGATGCTGCGGTTGCAAGCCATCCGCTGCGGCTGGTCCTTTCTCCCAAACACAGCCGCCGCCCATTGGTAAGGCTGCGGCCTTATTTAAATTGCTCCAAAGGTAGAACTCCAAGCAAGGGCGGCGTTCAAGTGCGCCCGGTTGCGAACGACAATGCGCAGTCAATTCGCCGAAGATTGCCAGAGCCAGTCGCCTTTTTTGGGGTCAGACAAAGTGCCGGGGGTGCCACCATCGTCGGTTTCATTCCAGCCGACGGAGTAGAGGAGGAAGCTGCCGTCAGCGGTGCGGTGATAGTGGAGGGGTTCGCCGCCGAAAATGTCGACCGGGATTTTATCCATGAACTGTGGCGTGAGGGCGTCGAGAGTTTCGGGGTAGGCATTATGGGCGAGGCGGTAGCGTTCGAGGGCGCAGGCGATCTGGGCTTCGTTGGCCAAAGTCTGATTGAAGGCGTAGGTTTGGAAGGCCTTGGTGAAATTGGGAATGGCGATGTTGGCGAGCAGATGAAACACCGTATGGCGATCGACTTCGGAAGTGATTTCACGAGTGGCTTGTTCAACTTTTTTGGGTGCCACCAGTTCGTTGGAAGGATCAAAGCAGTCGAGCAACCGCTGTTCTTGGGTTACGGCGACTTTGACGTTTTGAAAAGCCCAACCTTGCGGCATCCATCCATACAGCCCATATGATTTCATCCGTTCCAAGAATGAGTTATTTTGGCGAAGGCCAAACAATTCATCAGCCAGGACTTTTTTGAAATTATGCCGTTCGCCGAGGCGGACGAGATGAGTCTGTTCGGAGCGGAAGGCTTCGTGCAGATAGGGTTGAAGATTGATCGATTGCAATTGTGCCTGGAGGGTGGCGAGTTCCGAATCGTTCCAGCAATGGGCTCGCAGGCCTTCTCCGATCGTGACCGTGTAGGCCCCGGTGATGGCGACATTGATCATGGCTTCAACCAAGGTCATCGGTTTGCCGGTGGGAAGACGCTCAAGGATCCGGCAGGAATCGTGAATGATGGCCAGGTCGGGCAGGGCCTGCTCCGGGTGTCCGAGCAAAATCTGGCACTGTGCGCGTTGCGCCAGGCTTTGGGCGAGCCAGCGCATCATCACAAAATTGGGGATGGGTATCAGATAAGGCTCGGAATAATCACCGGGAATCTGGGCATAAGGCCGCTTGAGGGCTTCACGGACTTCGTCCCAGGCCGGTTCGAACTGTTCGCCCCATTGCAAATAGTCGGCCGCAGGAATGACATGCCCTTCAACGAGCTTGAGGTAGAAAATCTTCGGGTCAATGGTGGCCTCAAGTTGGAGCCGACCGATATTGGTGACGAGATTGGGCGGGACGAAGTTTTTAAGATCATCCAATGATGGAGGAGAACTGGCGGCGAAGAAAATTTTGGCAGGTTTCATGCGGCTCAAGTCATGTTCGGTAAAATGAAATCCGGCCGAGCCAATGGCAGTCCGCCCAAGCGCGGATTTAAGGAAGGCCTGAATTTTTTCGCCTTTAGCCGTGTCGCCGAGTTGCAAGTAAAGCGCGCCATTAGAATCAGCGGGTGCGGGGGAAGCAGGCGGTATCATGGTGATTTCTGCGACGATGGGCGCATTGGTGCGGGAAAAGACCTGTGGTTTGAGGCCTTTAAAACTCGGAGAAAGCCAGGTTGATCTTGCCGCGGCATCGGCCAGAGCGCCGTCCGGCAATTTGACGAAACGCATACGCATGTTAGTGCTGGCCATGAAGAAATTTTGGTCGTCAGGCACCGGCGCGGGGGGCAGTTTCGCCCAATCAAGCATGGCGCCTTTAGCTTCCAGTTCCTGACGGTAGCTGTCCCAGGCCCGTTTGCCACGCCAGTATTCCTCGGTGTAGAAGGTGGCGGCGAGGGTCGCCAGGATGGCCACGCCTAGCAATACCCGCCGAAAAGTACGCCAGCAGCAGCACTGCCGGATAAACCAAGCCAGGCCGGCGAAAGGGAACCAAAGCGATGCGCCGATGGCTGCGAAAACAAGAAGGCTGGGAAGTTCAATGGATTTTCCCGGCGCATGCATCATGAACCCGATGGCCGGCATCAACAACACGATCACAATAAAGAGGGCGGACCAGATCAGGAGCGTGCGCCGAATACGCCAGCCGGTTTTACTTTCGGGTGTTTCGTTCATGCGGTGGCAAATCGGAATTTTTCCGTGCGGGGTTTGGGGGAATAATTTTTGGGCCGGTCGGCATCAACGGCGGGAGAGCGGTCGGCGAACATCTCGTTCAGAAGTTTTTGCTGTTCGCCGTAGCTCGCCACCGCCGAGGCGGTCATAGGTTTGATGTCGCTGGCGGGTGATTGATTTCGCAATGCCAGGTTGAAAGCGACGAGCAAAATCCAAACCGTTGCGAGGCTGGCCCAAGTATGGCGGTTGGGCAGAATCAGTTTTTGCCACAAGAGTTGGAAGGGGGACGTCTTATGAACTGATGCCGATTGGCCGGCTGCCCGGATCGCCTTGGTCCAGCGTTGCTGCGCGGCCTGGCTTGGCCCAACCTGCGGCAGGCGTTCCACCCATGCGGCGAGCGGCATCGTGACGGCTTTTATCTGCACGAAATATTCCTGGCACGCGGGGCAGGAGGAGAGATGTTTTTGGACCACAGCTTGCTCCGCAGACGACAATGCGCCGGCGGCGAGCAGGGAGACATCCTGGCGATGCTGGCGACAGGGTTGGTCGTGCGGTTTCATAGAGGTTTATCCCCGTCGGAGCCGGGAAGGT
>DASZCA010000306.1:0-16990 GCA_035943555.1 Verrucomicrobiia bacterium | reverse complement strand
GACTCCAGGCAATAAACCACGGGCCCACGCTGGATGGCGACTTGGTTCAAGTCTTCCTCGACCAGCGGATTGGCTTCCATCACCCGCGCCGGCATGGGCAGATCCAGATCCACAAAATCACCCGGATGCCACACGCGGCGGATTTCAAAATAACCCGGCGAGTTGGTGTCGGCTCCGGCCAGATCGGACCGATCATTCAAACGCACGCTCGCACCGTTGGCCCAACCGGGAATCCGCAGCTTGAGGGCAAATTCCTTTTGACCACACGCTTCGATCTTCATTCGCACGCGTCCGCTCCACGGATAATCCGTCACCTGCGATAATTTTATTTTCTCACCGGCCAGATCCGTTCCCAGCACACTACCGCCATAAAGATTGACCCAGATCGCATCATCGGATTTCGAATAGGCATAATCGGCCGATTCCGCGATCGTGCGAACAAGATTCGGCGGGCAGCAAAATGAACTGACAAACGGTACGCGCTGCCGCGACCAGCGCAACGCCATCGGCATGGGATCTGTCACGCGCAACGGGTTTGTGTAGAAGAAATTCGTTCCATCGAGGGCCACGCCGGATAGGACGCTGTTGTACAGTTCCAGTTCCACGACATCCATGAATTTGGCCTCGCCGGTGGCGAGAAACATGCGCCAGTTCCACAAGGCGTTACCGATGTTGGCACAGGTCTCGTTGTGCGCCGTCGTGTTGGGCAGTTGATAATCACGACCGTAGGCCTGATGCACACGAGAAACATTTTTCTGGTCGCGGGTACCGTCCGGCGATGCACCGTCGTAAAGCGCACCGCAGCCGCCGGTGATGTACATCTTTTCCGTGACCACATTCGTCCAAATCTTTTCCAGTGGCTGCCACAGGTTCGTGTCACCCGTTTCTAAAAATAAATCCGCCGCGCCGGCGTAAAGATAATTGGCGCGGACGGCATGGCCTTCTGCTTCGACCTGACTACCGAACGGGATGCGATCTTGGTTGTCACTGCCGCCATCCTTGACCAGATCACGCATGGTCAGCCAGCGCTTCGCCAAAGCCAGATAGCGCGGCTCACCGGTGGCGCGATATAATTCCACGATGCCCATGTAATGCGAGGGACAGATGTTTTGCAGGGCCAGCTCCGGCGTGGGTTTTTGAAAAACGCCATCCAGATAATCCGCCGCCTTGCGCGCAATGGTCAGAAAATTGGTCTTGCCGGTGACACGATAATGGATGCTCGCCGCTGTCAGCAATTGGCCCATGTTATAGACCTCCCAATTATTACGATCGTGGAGCGGCACGACGGTGGCGTTCGTTTCCCGCGCATGAAGCTGCACCCACGTATCGATGTAGCCATTGGTCGCTTGCGCTTTGGCGATGACGGCGATGATCTCATCTAGCTTCTCCTGGAGCGCGGCATCATTTGTCACCGCCAGCGTCGCGCTGGCGCCTTCGAGAAATTTATAAAAGTCACCGTCATTGAAGGAAGCGCCGTGCGGTTTGCCTTCGACGAGGCCGGCAAGGATTTCAAAGTTGTAATAAAACTGGCTGTAATTCGTGCCCTCCATCAGCCGCGCCATGCTTGGCACCATCTGAGCGCGGCACAGTTCAAAGCGATCCGCCCAAAAGCCGTCCGTCCATTTCACTTCTTCCATGCCGACGGGCCGGAGCACGGCATGCGGGCTGGAGGCGCTATCGACAATTCCTGCGCCTGCCGCCAGCAGGCATAAAGCCGTATTGATGTTCAACAAAATGATGGCGATTGCAGTTTTCATCATTGTGTCCCGCCTATGTGTGCATCGCGCTTCTGAAGTTGAACCGATTGCGGCACGATGCCAAGAATCACGAAGCTGCCTTTGCCGATCAGATCCAGTTTTTGCCGGCCGGCGCTGAATTGAAATGCGTGGATGTTTACGCCAGGGCAACTCGAAATCGCCGCCGCATGCTCGATCACGGTATCCACTCCGCCTCGCTCGTCCGCTTGCGCGGCAAACTCAAGCTTCGGCACCTGCAGCCATGCTTTTTGGTTGCTGTCAAAATAACCGACCAATACTTGCACCGGCTCCGTTGCTTCAAATTCGATGGGGCTGAGGCCAACCTTGGCCGCCTCATGAGAAAAGCGGATTCCCGCGAGGCCGTTCAACTCTGGCGCGAGGCTCTTGATAACAAAATTGCGGTCCGTGAAAACTTTCGCGCCCACGGTCACCGTGTATGTTTCCGCGTTCGTCGTAATTAATTTGAACTGCGCCGCAGACCAAGGTTTGATGCTCGAATCATCGACCACCGCGGGCGCATTTGTGCTTTGCTTCAATTGCGCCACCTTCGCTTGAAAGTCTTGGAGCTCTTTGGTGTATAGTGACACGAGCTGCGACCAGAGATAATTCGTACCGCTGCCATGAGCGCCGCCGCTCACGGGAATTTTTCGTTGCGAGGTCTGCATGGAATTGGCATAGCGATACGTCGTGTCCGTCATCGCCGCCAGCTTTTTATAAATATCCAGGCTCGCCGCCAGGTGCGCTTCCGCCGTTTGCATGTCCGCCATCTCATGACTGTAACCGTAGCGCAGAACAAACTGCGCCGCAGAAGTCTTCTCAACGTAATTTGAGGCCAACAACTGGATGCAACGCACGTCGTTCCTGAAACGTTCAAACTCCTCCCGATTTTTGCTGACCAGCCCCGCGGCGGCATCTGCCTCCATGACCGCCGCCCGGGATTCGGCGAGGACATCATTTTGGATCGACAATGGTGTTTCTCCACTATGCGAATCGTGGCTCCAAGACTTCTTCACGAATTCATCCAACCGCTCGCCGGGCGGTGATTGGGAGAGCCACAAGTCCTCGATCGCGCCATACTTTTCCGGTTTGACCAACTGATCGAGGGTCATGCCGAGCGAGAGCGTCTGACGGTTGCCTTCGGTGATGCCGAAACGGCGGATCAAGCGTGGCGCGACCTCGCCCGCCTCGTTGTATGCCGCGAATATCTTCTGCGCGGCATTCGTGTTGCCGTAAACATCCGCCAGCCGCGAGACCCAATAGGCATGCTCGGCTTGTTCCGGCAAGTCAGGATTCCACGCGTACCGCGCCCAGGCTTCGAACCAGATCCAATCACGGTTCCATTGCAACAACGACGGTTCGGCCACATCCGGCGAGTACGGCCAGTTCCAGTACGATAGCGGATACAAGTGAATGCCGGTCGCACCCAAGCGGTCGCGCGAGGCGAGCACGGATTTGCGGATGAACTCGGTATCGCCATAGCGGAACGGTTCGAGGTTGGAAAGAATGTGGATGTTGACGAGATGCGGCCCGAGCTTGCTCATCGCAAGATGCGTCGCCTGATCTTTGCCGCGCGGCTCCCACGTGGTGAGCGATTCGCCGTTGTATTTTGTTTCCGTGAACAGGTTGGAATACACCTGAAAGCAGGCCGGCATGATGACCTCCGCATTCATCGCATGCGTGCGGATGACCACCGGCGGCTGCTCCTTCAGGCCGGCGGCTTTCATGCCGTCCAGCACGCCGGGCAAAACGGTCTGCGTCGCCCACTCCACCTGATTGCTCGTGCCTTGCAACGCTTCGCCCAGGCAAAGCATCAGACCCACGTTGGGATATTCCTTCACGAATTCCGCGATGGACTTGCGCGTGTAATCCGCCACCAACGGCGTGGGCGCGGAGAGTTGCGTGGAAATGCCGTTCGTCTCGGCAAACGGTTTGGAGACGATGATGTTGTAAAACATCTGCACCAGCCAGATGCCGCGTTTGTCGCATTCTTGCGCAAGCCAGCGGAACTGCTCTTGATTTGTGTGAAAAACGTCGTCCGGCACTTCCACGGCGTAGGGATACTCTTTCAAGCGCACCAGCGATGCGAACGGATGCCCGCTCCAGAGATACAACGTGTTCATCCGGTTCTTCGCCAGAAAATCGAGATAGTCCGTCCACAGCTTTTTGTCGTAGAACCAGGGGAACAGTTCCGGCGTATAGGGGTATTCGTAGACTTTGCGTCCCGGCAGGAGGAACGTCTTTTGCATGCCGATGCACGTACCGCGCAAGGTCATTTTCGGGTTGTCAGTGAGTTGTAAATTGTCAGGCAATTTTTTGGCCGCACGGATGCGATCGGCCATTTCCAGGCAACCGTAGAGCAAACCGGAATCACTGTTAGCGGTGATACCAATAAGTTCTTCGCCATTGGTCCCGAGCCCTTCGTTTGAGAAAGCAAAACCTTCGCCAGCGGGGTCGCCGGTCAAATAATGAATATGGCCGCTTTGGACCAAACTGTTGACGGGTGAATCAGACTGGTATCCGACTGCAATAACATGTCTGTCCAGTTTAACGAATCTGGAATACGGTTTTACCGACGAATCGAAGTTCGCTGATTTGAGAGCTTCGACCAATCTTTCTACGCCAAACTGAACACGAGGTGCCGCATTCGAGGGGATGAGAACGGTGACCGTCTCCGCACGGCTTTGCGACTGGCAAAGCAGAATCGCCAGAACAGCCAGGCTGAGGCGCCGGAAAAACGGTTTCATGTGGATGGTGAAAGGATTCTCCATATCGGCGCTAAAGCAAATAGGAAAACCGCCAAAGAAAAAACGGTTTCCGCCAATGCGAAATTACTCGCCGATGAAATGCATTGCGACATGGCGTGAATGCGGATGCGTCCGGTGTTCCCACAGATAGATGCCCTGCCACGTTCCGAGTGCCAATTTTCCGCCGTGTAGCGGGATGGAAAGGTTCACGGCCGTCAGCGCGGTGCGGATGTGCGCGGACATGTCATCCTCGCCTTCCGAGGTGTGGACGAAGATCGGATCGCCATCACGCACGAGCCGGGCGAAAAAGGCGTCGAGGTCACGGCGCACATCGGGATCGGCATTTTCCTGGATGAGCAGCGAGGCGAAAGTGTGGCGCAGATGCAGCGTGAGCAGGCCATCGCGGAACTTGTTCTCCGCGATCCACTTTTCCACGCTACCGGTGAATTCGATCAAGCCGCGCCCACGGGTCGGAATCACGAGTTCGTGAAACTGCTGGCGCATCGTGGTTTATTGCGGGGCAGATGCCTCCGAGGCGATCGGCGCACCCTTGTCCGCGAGCATCTTTTCCAGCTCCGGATTATGCGGCTGGCCGGCGTCCAGCGCCTTTTGATAATGCCAGCGCGCGAGTTGCGGCAGCGGCGGGTTCTGGCTCAGGTAGATGACCGCGATGTTGTTGTGCGCCGGGGCGTAATTGGAATCCAGCGAGATCGCCTTGCGCAAGGCCGTCTCCGCCTGCACGCGCAGACCTTTGTGGCTCAAGGTCACGCCCAGATAGTTTTCGATCTCCGGATTGTTCGGATCGATTTTCGCCGCGCGGCTCAGGGCGTCGAGCGCGTCGTCGTATTTTTCCTGGCGAAATTTCAGATAGCCGAGCGTGGACAGGTTGTAGGCATCGTCCGGGCTCTGGGCGACCGCCGCCTTGATGTGCTTCTCCGCTTCATCCAATTTGCCTTCCTGCAATTCGATCGTCGCGAGGTTGGCCAGCGCCAGGCCGTTGTTCTGGTCGCGGTCGAGAATTTTTTGATAATCCGATTCGGCCTCGGAAAATTGGCGGCTGGCAAAATGTTGCTGCGCGGAAGCCACCAGTTGCGCGGTGCCGGCCGGCATATCCTTGATGGAACGCTTGATCGGCTCGATGCCCGTGGGAGATTCCTTGAATAGCGCCAGTTCATCCGAGGAATACGGCACCGGCTTGGATTCGTCCACCTGGATGCGCGCGCGGAGCGTTTCGACTTCCTGGTTCAACGCCGTCAACTGCGCCGAGGCGTCGGCGATCTTCGAGCGGGAATTTTTCTGGTTCGCCTGGTCCAGCTTCTTGAGCAGGTCGGTCCGTTGCTGCGACAGGTCGTTGATCTGCGATTCAAAATTGACCGCCGAATCGGCGAGCTGCGCCGACAGCTTGCGCACCTTGTTTTCAAGGGCGGCTTTTTCCAGCCCGGCCAACGTCGCGCTGGCTTGCAAAGAGATGATCTGCGATCGGGCATTCTTCAATTGCACCGAGAGTTCATCGGCGGCGGCGGCGTTTTCATTGGCCGTCTGCAAGGCGCCGATCTGCGCCCGCAACCGTTCATTCTCGCTTTGCAGCACATCCACCGAGGCGGACTTGGAATTGCCGCGCGCGAGGTTTTTCTGCAACGCCGAATTTTCATCCACCAGCGACTGGGCGCGCTTCTGTTCATCGGCCAACTTCTTTTGCGAGGCGACCAGTTGCAGTTGCAACTGCGAAATCTTGTTGGTGTCTTCCACCACGACCGTTTTCACCTTCGGCGTCTGGTTGTTCTGCTCCTCACTCTTGAGCAGTTCGTTCTGCTTCATGAGATCGCGCAATTGCTGCTGCGCGGCGGCGAGTTCGCCGGCATCCACGGCGGCCGGCTGCGTGGCGAGGGCTTCCTTGAGCTTGGCCTGCAACTCGCGGTTCTCCGTCTGCGCGGATTGCAACTGCGCCTGTATCTCGTTCACCTGCGCCTGCAACGGATCGGGCGCCGCCGGGGTGGTGGACGTGGCAACCGCCGCCGGCTCAACCACCTTGGCCGCCGACGTCTGGGCCTGCAGCGTGGTGATTTTCTTGTTCAGATCGTCCAAGCGGTACGAGACGATGCCGGGATCCCACGTCGGGAACAGCTTTTGAAATTTCTCCAGGCGTCCTTGCGCCTCGGTGTACGCCACCAGCGCATCACGCGGCTGGCCGCCGTCGGCGAGGTTATCCGCCTGCTGGATGATGGTGTAGATGGAAACGTAACGGGCATCCGCGTCCTGTTGCGCCTGGGCAACATTCAGCAAAACGGCAAAAAACATTATGAGCCCCAAAAACGGTTTCATGCGCCCAAGAATGCCAGAGTAATTGATTTTGGCAATGTTTGAGGAACGGCGGCACCACCCTGATCTTGACCGGTAGGGACATCGCGCTGCGATGTCTCCGCCCGAAAAGCAAAGCTGAGGGCGGAAGGTTGTGGCGTGTACTGCCTTACGTCCGGATGATTCCGTCGCCTGACGCTGCGCTCGGCGACGGGGACATCGCAGCGCGATGACCCTACCACCACCGGGCCTCCTCCAAACTGAAACCCAAACGTCACTCGCTACCCATTGACCTGCGTGCGAAAACTTGTTAGCGTCCCGCCCAGTTGCGTCATGAAATCCGCGCTTAACCAACATGTTTTGGTTCTGAACCGGCTCTGGCAGGCGGTCAACGTCTGCACTGCCCGCCGTGCGCTCACCCTCCTCTTCCAAGGACACGCCCAGGTGGTGACCGAGAATCCCGACGGTTCGTTCCGCACCCACAACTTTCAAGAATGGCGCGATGTCGCCACCGACGCTGGCGAAGATTCCATCAACGCCATTTCCTTCCGCATCCGCCTCCCGCGCATCATCCTGCTCTTCATGTATGACCGGATGCCGAAGAAAGAAGTGAAGTTCACCCGGCACAACATTTTCGAGCGCGATAAAAACACCTGCCAATATTGCGGCGGCGTCTTCGACCGGAAAGACCTGAACCTCGATCACGTCATCCCGCGCGATCGCGGCGGCCCGACCTCGTGGGAGAACATCGTCTGCTCCTGCATCCCCTGCAACACGCGCAAATCCAACCGCACGCCGAACGAAGCCGGCATGAACCTCGTGCGCAAGCCCAAGCGCCCGAAATGGCGTCCGTTCGTGCAGATCAATTTCACCCTGCACCGCCACGATAGCTGGAAACATTTCATCGATCTGGCGTATTGGAATGTGGAACTCGGCGAAGATGTGGCGACGTAGCGTCAGGCTTCCAGCCTGACGTAGAGGACGGCATCCCTGCCGTCCGGAAAAAAGCGCCTCCATCACCGGCATCTCGCGGATTTTCATGCGTCTTTGAAAGTGCGGACGGCTTTCTCCGCCGGGCTGCAAGCCCGGCTCTACGGCAGGCAGGATGCCCGCCGCTACATCCGATGACGTCCATTCACAGATTTTCATCCGTTCATCCATTCGTCCCCGTCTCCCAAATTCGTGTGACCCACCACATTGAAAAAGCGCCCACCCCTGCGATTCGCACCGCTGATTCGACACGGAACAGGGACGGCTCGTCCCCGTAAGTTCGCAACCCACCCCTCTCCTAAAAAAACGCTTGGGAAATCGTGGGATATCCCAGTACTTCGATGGCAAACAAGCCCCTTAGACCCACGCGCCAGCCACCACAAGGTGGACGATGTCGCGCTGGGACGTCGTATGCCCGCGCAGCGGGCACTTTGAGGCATGACCAGTCCTACGGCATTCGAACATCCAAGACGTTCCGCCAACCCCGTCGACGTTTTGGAGTGCGGCGGGAAGCGCAGCGCCACGCCGCTTTCGCCTGCAACCAACGCTCTCGAATTATCAGCAACCGCCTTCACACAAATTTGCCCGTTAATCCTCATTCTTAAATCGCAAATCCATGAAGGTTTAATTTACCTTAATTTTTTCATTTTCATTGGCTTTTACTCAGATTCCACCATCGCCTCTTCCGGCACCCAGGCCCACCATTTCCCCGCTTGCGGGTCCTGTCCCGGATGCGCCGCGCTCCACCGGTCCTTCCGCGCCTGAATCCGCGCCGCCTGCTCCTGCTGCTCCTTTTCCTTCGCCTCGTCCTCCAAACGTCGTTTTTCAAAATATGCCTTGCGCGAAATCTCCTCCGCTTCCTCCCACCGCTTCTGTTCCTGCGCCAGATACGTCTCATTTTTCCGCTTCCCCTCCATATATTCCCGTTGCAACCGGAACACCTGCTGGAATGCCTCCGCCACCTCCGGATACTCCTTGCTCTCGCTTAAACAAAATTCCAACGACTTCGCCTCATCACAACGCTGCGCATTCTCGAACTGCTTCTTTTCCAGTTCCAACCGTTCCGCCTTCAGATCCGCCCGCCGCAACACCGCCACGTCATGGCACAATAGCCGTAACGCCTTGAGCTTTTTCATGAACCCTTCATCCACCTCCCCGTTCCAGTCGTTCAGCAACTGCGCATACCGCGCCGCCACCACCGTCCCCAGATGCTTCGTCAATCCTTCCAGCGAAGCCTGGATGTCCTGCCCTTCCTCCGCCAATTCCTTGGCGGATTCCAACATCTCCCGCCGCGCCTGCCAGTCCAGATACCCGCCCGCCTTCCATTCCGACAGATTCACCTCATTGATCCCCCGCCCATCAAACTGATCCGTCAAAACCTGCTGCACCTCCGGCAGAGAGTTAAGCCAGTCCACCAGCCGGACGCCCGATACCCCGTCCGTCAGGTTTTTGTTCAATTGATCCCGAACCGCCTTCGGCAACCGCGCAATCTTTCCAGTACGTGACATAATAATATTCCTTTCAGTTTAGTTGTTTAATGTTGGGCTTGTTATTTCTGGTGTGGCGAGTGCTAGTCCGGCCCGGACCTCCGTCGAGCCCTAACTTCGCCCCTTTTGTTGTTGGGTTTTGTGTTTGAGGCAGGGCGTGTCGCTCCGCGCGCGCCGTTCTTGTTTTCGAGGAGCGCCGAACTCCGATTCGGCGAAGGAGCGCGGGCGGCCCGCCCGCAAGTTCACGGAACGCCGCCCGTCCCGCCATAGCCTTGGCGACGGCGGAAGTACCAACTCGGCAAGTCCCGCGCGCCATCGGCTCTTCGCCCCCCTGGGGGAGAAGATGTCCGCAGGACAGATGAGGGGGTTGCCCCACGCCCTTCGGGTTTCCGCTTTCCCCTGTCGCGCCGTAGCCGGGCGAAGGCGGACGATTTCTCGCCTTCCGCTTTTGAGTTTTTACGCTCATCACCCCCCATTAAATCATAGCTTTTGAAAACCTGAATTCGTGTGGAGAATGTAAGTAGCAGATTTATGCCATTTATTTTCAAAAAACCGGAGTGGGAAGGGGGGTCGACATGGAAAATTCCCAATAAATCATAAACCTATTGTCACCATTGCATAAAACCCATGCTACCTCTTCAGAAAAAATTAACCTTTAACGAAAAACATTGGGTTTTTTGAGACGGCCGATTTACACCGGTTTCTTAATTCTTCATTCTGCCTTCTTCCTTTACCCTTGTGGGAACACCCTCTCACTCAAAAAATCAAAAACCCTTTTACTACCGATTGATTAAAAACATCTTACACCTTTCAAACCATCCAAAAACCGACCCATTTTTTCAAAAACATTGGAGTTTCGAAAGATTTTGAAAATCAAAATCCGAAATCCCTACCCGGTAGGGCATGACCTGCCGCTCTGCCCAAATATTCAAAAAACCAACGAAGCAAAATTGAGTATTTTAACCGCCACCAACTTCCGACATTCCGTGTCGCGCCGCCTGTCACACCATTGCCTTAGCCATATCCCCCCTCACCTACGCTTTGCTTTCAACAGTTGCCGTATCGGCCAATTTGGGCTATTGAATCAGTATGAATCAGGTGAAAACATCACCTTTGCCTCCACTTTCAGCGGATAAGCTCGCTTTGGCGCAATCTGCGTTCCGGGAGTTTCACGCCCGCTGCTTTTGGTTCATGCGGCCAGATGCGGAAATTGTCGCGGAGGAAGTTCCCTACATTTGTGAGCGCTTGCGTGCCGACGGCGGACGACGTGGTTTCTTCATTGCCGCAGACCTATGCCGCTAGGCGATTTCGAAAAAGAGTTGCTGCGCCTGCTGGCGGCCAACCGCAACCCCGAAAGTTATATCGCTGGGGCCACTGTTTTTTTGCGGCGGGACGATTCCCATCGGCAATCACAAGACATCGACGTTTTTCACGACACCGTTAAAAGCCTCAAAAAAGCGGCGACGCAGGATGCAACGGTGTTGCAATCACACGGTTACGCACTGGAATGGGTTGAACATCAGGAATCTTTGCAGCGGGCAACGATTTCCAAGGGCGGCCATGCAACCAAGGTGGACTGGGCCTATGATTCTGCGTTCCGTTTTTTTCCGGTGCAACCTGACGTCGATTTTGGATTTGTGCTGCATCCGCTCGACGGAGCAACTAACAAGTTGCTGGCTTTGGCCGGGCGCGGTGAACTGCGTGATTATTTAGACGTGTTGTTTCTGCACCGAAAAGTTTTGCCTCTCGGCGCGTTGGCTTGGGCGGCTTGTGGCAAAGATGTCGGCTTCACGCCGCAATTTTTGATCGAGGAAGCGCAGCGGCTTGCTCACTATCCCGCTGCCCGCCTTAAAACGCTGTTACTACGTGAACCGGTGGATTTGGTGGAATGTAAGCGGGAGTGGCTGACCGCCGTGGCCGAAGCCAATGCTCTGTTCATGAAACTGCCGCCCGAAGAAATCGGCTGCCTGTATTTGGATGCAAAAGGACAAGCTGTGACTCCCGATCCGGCAACTCCGGAATTTAAGTTCCTGAGTCGTCATTTCGGCAGTGTGTCCGGGGCGTGGCCAACCATAAATCTTGACTGACAGGCCGTTGGGCATGACTGCAATTGAAAGGAATTTCTGAAAGGCCTGTAAAATTGCCCTCTAAATTTTCATTCTCTGCCATGCCGCAATCCATCCCAGTTAATTCGCGTCAGGTCTTTCCAAGATACTGATAGGGCAGTCTTTGTTCCCCCCGTTCCCTTCTATAAAAATTCTTTTCAGCCTTTCGCGTATTTTAAATATTTCGCGGTAAAAGTCTTTCTCTCAACCATCAACTATAAACCATCAACCGTCCACCACCACCTGCCTGATTGACATAGCACCATCCACGGTTAAAATCTTTACTCAGTGGCGCGCTCGTCTATCGGCTAGGACATGGCCTTCTCAAGGCCAATAGCGGGGTTCGATTCCCCGGCGCGCTACCAATTCTCCCCAGTTTCTCCCCGATAACAAAACACACCGGCCAAATTGGCCGGGGTGTTTTTGACGATCCCAAAGACGGTTCCAGTTTTTCACGCTTGATCAGCGTTTTTCCCACCAATGCGGCGAGTTCGTGTTGTACGTCACCGTGCCGTTGGCGTTCGTATAATCATTCCAGTTCTGGCCGTTGCCACCGGCCGATCCGTTGGTGCCGCCGAAAAATCCGGGCGATGAACCCTGACCCGATCCGGGCGCCGTGCCGTTACCCGGCATCGGCTGGCTCGGAAGCGGTTGACTGGGTTGTCCTTGGCCAGGTTGGTTCGGATTGGGCGGCTGGCCGGGCAACGATGAATTGCCCGGTGAGTTGGGACCGGACTGCGGGGGAATGCCCGGCGACTGGGTCGGCGCACCCGGTGTGGCGCCGGCCGCTGGCGCCGTGCTCGCCCCATTGGGAGCTCCACCTTGAACTCCGCTTTGAGTGCCACCGCTGGAATTGCCGGGACTGCCCGCACCAGTCGCGCCACCTGAGGAACCGCCGGAACCTGCGGAGCCGCCGCTTTGCGCCAGCACCAGGCCGGACAGGCTGCCGAGGACGATCAAGATTAAAAGATTTGTTTTCATGAATTCCATTCAGCAGCGCCAATGCCAACAGAAAAGGCCCGGTTTAAAAACCCAATCCGGCGAACCCCCTCAAAATCCGCCGGTTTTCGCGCTCCGCCCTTTCGCTGAAGATGCACAATGCAAGTCCGTTGCCGGATTTTGCACTCCGCTTTGCTGCGGGCAGGGAGCGCCGGACTTTCGGGAACGTGCCGCCGCCGGTTCCCATCCACTTTTCTTCACATTGACTTTTCCTGCCGGGTTTCCTAACAACTTCACCCACATCCATGAATTTTAATCTCCGTACGCTGTTGCTGCTCGGTTTCTGTGCTGTCACCGCCCTGCGCCCCACCCCGGGCGTGGCCGCTGAAACCAATGCCGCCACCCACACCTTCGCCATCGGCACCAACGACTTCTTGCTGGATGGCCAGCGTTTGCAGATCCGTTGCGGCGAGATCCATGCGGCGCGCGTGCCGATGGAGTATTGGCGGCACCGGTTGCAGATGGCCAAGGCAATGGGCTTGAACACGGTCTGCGCGTATCTCTTCTGGAACTTGCACGAACCCAAGCCGGGCGAATACGTCTGGTCCGGCCAGGCGGATGACGCGGAGTTTTGCCGCATCGCCCAGGAGGAAGGCTTGTGGGTCATCCTGCGGCCCGGCCCTTACTCGTGCGCGGAGTGGGAGATGGGCGGCACGCCGTGGTGGCTGCTCAAGCACGATGACATCAAGCTGCGCACGCGCGATCCGCTCTACCTGGACGCCATGAAATCGTATCTCAAGGAAGTCGGCCGCCAACTCGCCCCGTTGCAGATCACCCACGGCGGCCCGATCATCATGGCGCAGGTGGAAAACGAATACGGCTTCTACGGCAAGGACACGGCGTACATGAATGACGTCCGGCAGGCGCTGGTGGATGCGGGCTTCGACGTGCCGCTGTTTGAATGCAATCCGCCCAGCGTGATGATGAACGGGCTGCTCACAAACCTGTTCCAGGCGGCGAACTTCGGCAACAGTCCGGAAAAGAATTTTCAAAAACTCCGCGTGCTCCAGCCGCAAGGTCCGCTGATTTGCAGCGAATTTTATCCCGGCTGGTTCGATACCTGGGGCCAGCCGCACCACTACGGCAAGACCGGTCAATATCTCGGTGATCTGGAATACATGCTGTCCCACAACGCCTCCTTCAGCATCTACATGGCGCACGGCGGCACGACCTTCGGCCTGTGGTCCGGGTGCGACCGCCCGTTCAAGCCGGATACTTCCAGCTACGATTACGATGCGCCCATTAGCGAGGCCGGCTGGGCCACGCCGAAATTTTTCCAGACGCGCGAGCTGTTCGCCAAATATCTGCTGCCCGGGGAAACCTTGCCGGAACCGCCCGCGCAAAATCCCGTCATCAGCTTTGCGCCGGTGGAATTGAAATCCGTCGCGCCGGTCTTCGACAACCTGCCCGCCGCCGTGACCGACGCCTCCCCGCGCAACATGGAAGCTTATGACCAAGGCTATGGCTGCATCCTCTATCGCACCACGGTTCCCGCCGGTCCGGCCACGACACTGTCAGCCGCGGCCATTCGCGATTTCGGCTTTGTGTTCCTTGATGGCAAGCGCATCGGCATCTTGGACCGGCGCAACGGCTTTGCCAAAATCGTCCTGCCGGAACGCAAAAAAGCCAGCCGCCTCGATATCTTGGTCGAGCCGATGGGCCGTATCAATTTCGGCCCGGAGATGGCCGATCGCAAAGGCTTGATCGCGCCCGTGACCCTTGGTGCCGATATGTTGCATGACTGGCAGATCTTCAACCTGCCGCTCGATGATAAAATGCTCGCCGGTCTGACTTTCAAAAAAGGAAAAGCCGACGGCCCTGCGTTCTGGCACGGTACCATCACGCTGGAAAAAGCGGGCGATACCTTTCTGGACTTGCGTGGTTGGGGCAAGGGCGATCTGTGGATCAACGGTCATTGCTTGGGCCGCTACTGGAACATCGGTCCGTCGCAAACCGCTTACGCACCCGGCTGCTGGTTGCGCGCCGGCACGAATGACATTGTGATTCTCGACCTGTTGGGGCCGGAAGATCACAGCATCGCCGGGTTGGCCAAACCCATTCTCGACCAGTTGCGTCCGGAAAAGGATTTTGCCACCGTGCGCCGCCCGAAAGTGACGTTGAACTTGGAAGCCAACGTGACGACGGTCAAAGGCACGTTCGCACCGGGCATCGAGACGCAGGACATCAATTTCATCGCGCCCGCGAAGGGCCGTTATTTCTGCCTCGAATCCATGAATGCGCACGACGGCAAACCTTACGCGGCCGTGGCGGAACTGGATCTGTTTGGTCTCGATGGCAAACCCATCAGCCACGATGGCTGGACCATCGCCTACGTGGACAGCGAGGAACGCAACGGCGAGGACGGCACGGCGGAAAATGCGATCGACGGCCAGACGGCAAACTTCTGGCATACGGAATGGAAAACCGGCTCGCCGGATCATCCGCACCACCTGATCCTGGACCTCGGAAAATCACAGGTCATCTCCGGCTTCCGCTACGTCCCCCGCCAAAGCGAAGGCGGCGGGCGGATCAAAGACTATCGCATCATCATCGGCGATGGGCTGGTGCGGAGATAGGTATTAAAATGTACGATTTGCATCAGCCAGGTAGGGCGGGCAGTCCTCTGCCCGCCGCTACTGCCAGCAGACGCGCTCTGATTCACCACGGCGGCGCTCTTTTTCTAAAAACCAACTTAAGCCCTTCGCCACCCCGCCGATAACTACAATGGGTGTCCAATTTTAATCCATTTTAAATTGGCGAATTCTCAGAATGAACAACCCGGAACCTTTGCCGCAACCCGGTCCGACCCGGCTGTGGTCGCCGCCTATCTTGGTGATGCTCATTGCCGCCTTTGGCTCGGCGATGTGGGCCGTCGCGGAGTCTGACCGCAATCTGCCGGCGCTGCCCGCGTTGATCACCTTCATCGTCACGACCATCGTCTTTATCGTTGTGCTGATCCGGCAACAGCGGCTGCTGCTCGAAGAACGCTCGCAAACCGAAGTCACCAATGAGCGCAAGCAGGCGGACTTGGACCTGCAAAATTCGCTCTCCCAATTGCGCGCCACGCTGGATTCCACGGCCGACGGCATTTTGGTCGTCAACACATCCGGCAAAATCATCAATTATAACCGCCAGTTCGTGGAACTCTGGCAGATTCCCGAGACCACCCTCGCGACCTGGCAAGATTCCAAGATTATCGAGGTCTTCCTCGAACAGGTGGCCAACACGGAGGAATTCTTGCGCCGCGTCGAGGAACTTTACGCCGCGCCCGAGGAAGAGAGTTCCGATATCATCGCGCTGAAGAACGGCCGCATCATCGAACGTTTTTCGCAGGCGCAGCGGGTGAACGGCCAGCCGGTCGGGCGCGTTTGGAGCTTTCGCGACATCACCATGCAACAACGCGCGCACGACGCGCTGCGCGAGACCAACGACCAGCTCGAGGCCGCCAGCGCGCGCGCCGGCGAGATGGCGCTCAAGGCCGAGATGGCCAGCATCGCCAAAAGCCGCTTCCTCGCGAACATGAGCCACGAGATCCGCACGCCCATGAACGGCGTCATCGGCATGACCACCCTGCTCCTGCAGACGGAACTCACGGCGGAACAGCAGCAGTTCGCCCACCTGCTCAAAAGCAGCGGCGAATCCCTGCTCTCGCTCATCAACGACATTTTGGATTTTTCCAAAATCGAGGCGCAAAAGCTCGTACTGGAAAAACTCGATTTCAATTTGCGCGAAACCATGGAGGACGCGGTTGAACTGCTCGCCTTCAAGGCCGCCGAGAAAAAGCTCGAACTCGCCTGCTTGATCGCCCCGGAAATTCCCGCGCACTTGCGTGGTGATGCGCTTCGCTTGCGCCAGATTTTCATCAACCTCGCCGGCAACGCCATCAAGTTCACGGAAGCCGGCAGCGTGGTGCTGCGCGCCGCGTTCGAGGCGGCCGACGACAAGACCGTGACCATCCGGTTCTCCGTCAAAGACACCGGCATCGGCATCCCCAAAGAGCGCCAGCAGTTTTTGTTCTCCTCGTTCACGCAGGTGGATGGTTCCACGACGCGCAAGTTCGGCGGTACCGGCCTTGGCCTCGCCATCTCCAAGCAGCTCGCGGAAATGATGGGCGGCCAGATCGGCGTCGTCAGCGAACTTGGCCACGGCACGGAATTTTGGTTCACCGTCATGTTGGACAAGCAGCCGTCCGCGGCGGCAGAGAAACCGTTGTTTCCCAACATCAGCGTGCTGGTGGTCGAACATAGCGCGGTGCATCGCCAGTCCATCGCCCAGGCCCTGCAACTGGCCGGGTGCAATTTTGCGGAGGCGGAGAATTTTGCGGACGCGGAAAATCACATCCTCCAGCGCGCGGCTACTGGCGAACCGTTCTCCCTCGTGCTGGTCGGCCAGCCTCGCGGCCCCGGCGATACGGAATTTCTTTCCCGCTTCAAAACCGACTCCCGTTTCCGTGGCACGAAATTCATCCGCCTCGCGACTTTTGGCAGCCGTGCCAATCCGGCGGAACTGGCCGTCGCCGGTTTTGCCGGCCAGCTCAACGTGCCGTTTTGCTTCAGCCAGCTGGCTGACGGCTTCTCCCACGCCTTGAACCTGAAGCGGCAGGATGCGCG
>DASZCA010000305.1:0-3917 GCA_035943555.1 Verrucomicrobiia bacterium | reverse complement strand
ACCTTTCCGGACAATGACCTGGCGCTGGAATGGTGCGAAGAACAATTGCTGGAAAATACGCAATACGCGCGGGCGGCCAACTTCAAAGCCAAGCCGTCGGACTATCTGCTCTTCAAGAATTTTTCGCGGGGTGAACTGGAGGTCATCCAGCCATTGCTGCAACCGCGCGCGTACAAGCGCGGGCAGAAGATCATCAGCGCGGGCGCGGATGCGCATGAGGTGTTTTTTCTCGCGCGCGGACGGGTGAGCGTGTTTTTGCCGGGCGATGAAGGACGGCGGCTGGCGACGTTTTCGCCGGGGATGTCGTTTGGCGAAATGGCGTTCATCGACGGGGCGCGCCGTTCCGCTGACATCGTGGCGGATACAGATGTGGAATGCTACCTGTTGAAGCTCGAAGATTTTCAGACCTTCGGCCGAACGCATCCGGCGTTGAAGATCAAGCTGCTAGAGCAGCTTTGCCTGGATCTGACAGGGAAATTGCGGAAGGCGAACCGGGAGATGAGCGTGTTCGAGTGAAGACGTTGCGGAGACGAACAAGGGATTATGAGTTTTTGAAATATAGTCTCGCCCGGTTATACGCGCGTTCTCCCTCACCCTGACCCTCACCCTGACCCTCTCCCGTCCGCCTTCGCCAAGGCTACGGCGCGACAGGCTGGGAGGGGACAGCTTTTGAGTGACCCTTTAAAATTTTCAATCGCGGGAGTGGAGGCCATCGTGGTTTTGCTAAAACGAGTATGTTTTGTGAAAGCGGTTGGGATAGACGCCTGCTAAAATATCAAGGGATGTTAGAATTTTACATGCTTTTGGACAGGTGGATGTGCTGCGGCTGATCCCGCTCCGAGCGGGACACAGGCGCGCTCCGTGGGAAGCAACTTGCGTTCATCCGTGCCGATGGCAAGCTATCCGGCCATGCTTTCGCAAGATACAATTTTAGAAGCGCTGAAATCGGTAAAATATCCGGGGTATTCGCGCGACATCGTTTCGTTCGGGTTGGTCAAGGAAGTTTCCACGGTCAACGGAGTAGTCCGCGTGACGATGCAATTAACCTCGCCGACTGTCGAGGCCGCGCTGCAGATCAAGGCGGAGAGCGAGCGCGTGCTCAAGGCGCTGGCGGGCGTGAGCAAGGTGCAGGTCGATGTGCTGCAACCGGCGGCAGGCCAGGCGGCACCGCAAGGCCAGTTCACGAACCAGAACCGGGTGAAGGGCGTGAAGCGCATCATCGCGGTGGCGAGCGGCAAGGGCGGTGTCGGCAAATCCACCTGCTCGGCGAACCTCGCCTGTGCGCTGGCGTATCTCGGCGCGAAAGTAGGTTTGCTGGATTGCGACATTTACGGGCCGAGCATTCCGTTGATGATGGGCGTGCACGAAAAGCCGACAGTGAACGAGGCCGAGCGGTTGGTGCCGCCTTCCAATCACGGCGTGAAGGTGATGAGCATCGGATTGCTGGTGACGGATGACCAGCCGGTGATCTGGCGCGGGCCGATGATCACCAAGACCATCCAACAATTTTTGCTGGCAGTGGAATGGGGCGATCTGGATTTTCTGCTGGTAGACCTGCCGCCGGGTACGGGTGATGCGCAGCTTTCACTCTGCCAGACGGTGCCGCTGGATGGTGGCGTGATTATCACGACGCCGCAGGAGGCGTCGTTGGGTGTGGTGCGCAAGGGCATCAACATGTTCACGAAGGTGAACGTGCCGATCTTGGGCATCGTGGAGAACATGAGCTATTTCACGACGCCGAACGGCGAGCGGGTGGAAATTTTCGGCCATGGCGGCGGCAAGCAGGAAGCGGCGCGGCAGCAGGTGCCATTTCTGGGCGAGGTGCCGATCTTCACGGAAATCCGCGAGGGCGGTGACCGGGGAATGCCAATCATGGTGTCCACGCCGAATCATCCGGCGGGGAAGGTGTTTATCCAGATTGCGGAGGCGGTGCGGAAAAGTTTTTAGTTGTTGGAACGCAACAGGAACACCGGACTGGAAAGTCCGGTGAACCGGCAGGCCGGAAAGCCTACCCTACATTGGAGGCCTTTGCCTTACAGCCGGTCTCTATGTCCTAAGACACCCTTAATACGCGACGATCCGGTAGAAACGACCGGGCATCGGTGTGGGGTCGTTGACGGGTTGCTGCGCATCATTGCCCGCGAAGGGGCTGCCGAGGTTTGACCAGTTGGCATCCATCAGGGAGTTTTTGTATTGCACCTGATAGGTGTGCGCAGATTCGGTGGGGAAACTCAGGGAGAAACCGCCGGCGCTGCTTGCAGAAGCAGTGGCGGTGCTAAGGCTAAAAGTTGGATTCACGGAGAGGCTGGTGACCTTGGCGGTGCCGCCGAAGCCGGGGCCGGAAAGGGTGGCGCCGGTGCCGTTGATGACGTGAAAGAGTGACGAGGTGCCGCCGCCGCTGACATCGCCATCAATGTACACGGTGATCATATCGTGCAGGTTGACTTGCGGAGCGTTGGTCGGGGTCTCGATGGCGTTGTCGCAACTGATGTTGACGCAATTAATGAAAACGGCATAGATGCCGAGGCCATAGGCCTGATGGCTGGTCACCGAGTCGGCAACTTTGTAGGAAGCGTAGCCGTTCACGCCATTATGCGACCACAAGGCTTGCGACGGCGGGTCGTAGGGCAGCTCGGATTGATAAAAGTAGAGGCGTCCCCAATTCCCGTTCCACAGGGTTTCATATTGCTGGTGATGCTCGACGAAGAGGCCGTAGATCGTCACGCGGTTGCCATTCACGAGCAAGCCGATATCAGAGACGTTCTGAGTCCAGCCAACGCCCGCGCCGTGGTCGGCGCGCCAGAGCCAGACGTTATCGGCCACAGTGTCATTGGCGTTAATCTGCATGCAACTCAGCGTTGAGCCGGCGGCGGCTCCGCCCACGCGCATGGAGATGTCGTAGATGAAAATTGGATCGCCGGAATGATTTGCGGTGCTGTTGGTGATGCCCACTTGCAATAGTGTTTGGGATTGTACGGGGCCGGCGTCGAAGAGCAGGCCGCCGATTTTCACACCATCAACATCGGCCACCGTGAGCGCGGGCGTTCCGTTTTGCGGAATGAGCGTCGGGTAGCCGAGGCCCAGAATGATCGTGTCCGGATTGGTCACTTGCAGACTGCTGGCGAGTTGGTAGACGCCGGGGCAGAGGACGAGATTCAGGCCGGCGTTGAGAGCATTATTGATGGAGGCGGCGGTATCTGAGTCCGCGTGGGCGATATAGAACCGGCTGATGGGGATGGAGGTGCCGGGTGTGGGACCGTTGGCCCAGGTGATACCGGTGCTGTTGGTCTGCAAGGCGGGCACCATCACGGCATATGCGCCATTGGTGTCCAAGTAGAGATAGGGTTTCTCGCGAATGATCGGCGTGTTGGTGATGACGGTGTAGACCTTGGTGGGCCAAGTGCCGGCGGGTGGATTGGTCACTCCGACGAACACCATGTTCCACACGCCACCGGACCAACTGCCCCACACGTCGTTGCGGGAAAGCCATTGCTGCTGCGAAAGAGAACTCACGGTGCCATCGACTTTGGAATCAGCCATGAAGCCGCCGCTGGCGAAATTGCCATCGGTGAAATTGGCGAGGTCCAAGGTGCCTTGGATGTGCATGCGGCGGAGAGCGGTACCTTGCGACACGGCCCAGATGGCGTAGTTCGCGCTATTGGTAGGAATGACGCTAAAATTTTCCGCAGAGCGCCAGAAATTCACGGTGGCGTTTTCATTCACCAAGACGCCATCGGAATGGAAGTAGCCGACAAAGGTGACGTCATCCGGCGAGCGGCCCAAGCCGAGCGCCTGGGTGTAATAACCGAGGGCGAGGTTGAGGTTGTTGTATTGGCCGGGCTTGAAAAGGATGGCGGTGCGGGCGGGGCCAAATTGGTTATACTTCTGCACGGCATAGATGGCGTCCAACTGGTTTT
>DASZCA010000304.1:0-2649 GCA_035943555.1 Verrucomicrobiia bacterium | reverse complement strand
AGCATCCTGTTCAGCGATATCGCGGGCTTCAGCCGCATCTCGGAGCAACTGGATCCGCAGGAACTGGTGCAATTGCTCAATGCGTATTACGAGACGACCATCCGCTGCATTCATCAGACCGATGGCACGATCGTGGACATCATCGGCGATGCGATTTTTGCGATCTGGAATGCGCCGGAAGTTCAGCCGGATCATCAGGAACGAATGCTGAACGCGGCGATGATGTTCCAGAAGAACGTGACGCAATTCAACGGCAAGCAGGGCGGCTTGGCATTGCAAACACGAGTAGGCCTGCACACCGGCGAAGTCGTGGTCGGCAATGTCGGCAGCACGGAGCATTTTGATTATGCCGCCATCGGCGAAAATGTGAACCTGGCTTCCCGGTTGGAAGGCCTGAACAAGCAGCTTGATACAAATGTGCTGATGACGCGTGCAGCGATTCCGCCGGCGAAGGGCGATTGGCTGCTGCGGCCGGCCGGCTTTTTCCAATTCAAAGGGATGGAGAGTTTCGTGGAGGTCGTCGAGCTGGTGGTGAATGCGGGAACGGCGGAAGAGACGCGGGCGTGGCGCGAAGCGTTTGCGACGGCGCTGGCGGAGTTTGGGAAGAAGAATTTTGACGCGGCGGAAGCAGGTTTTATGCGGACGCTGGAATTAAGGCCGGGTGATGGACCGGCAAAGTTTTATTTGAAACAGATCGCTGATTTGCGGACGCATCCGCTGCCGGAGGATTGGAATGGCGGGGTGAGTTTGAAGGAGAAGTAGGAGGGGTTCGCTCAAAGAGGTTGAGCGCATCAAAGCAAACAACACGGCGGGTTGGCGGAGTCTGAAGCGGCGTGAACGCCGCGCTCCGTTTTCAAGATATCAAGGGTTTGAAGTCTGCATTTTCCAGTTCTAAGAGATGGCGTTTTTTGTCGAGGCCACCGGCGAAGCCGGTCAGGCTGCCGTTTTTCCCCACGATGCGATGGCAGGGGATGATGATTGAGATGGGGTTGCGGCCCGTGGAGGTGCCGGCGGCGCGGATGGCGTGGGAAACGCCGGCTCGCTTCGCCAGTTCCGTATACGTGATAGTTTCTCCGAAAGGAATTTTTGCGATCTCCTGCCAGATTTTTTCCTGAAATTCAGTGCCGGCCGCGCGCAGCGGAATGGTGAACTTGTTCTGCTTCCCGAGGAAATATTTTTTGAGCTGTGCGGCTGCCTGTTGGAGGACGGGATGTTTTGGGTTGTGCGTCCATGATTTGCTGGTTGCGGGAACGTGCTTGCGACCGATGAAATAGATGCCGGTCAGAGCGGAGCCGTCAGTGACCAGCAAGAGTTCGCCAATCGGGCTGGAAATGGTTGAATATTCGTTTGGGATTTTTACGGGGCTGGCTGCTTTCATATCGGTCTTAATTTAATGTTGGCAGAAGTTTAGCCGGAAACGGACGGATTGCTCGCCGTTTTCGGTCATGGAAATAAAAATATTTCGATGTCCGAAAATGGCGAGACGAAGACGGCGACGGGGTGTACTTTGGCAGGAATGACGCAGGATGCAAAATCACTTTATAAGGCGGTTCTCGCGCGGGATCTGCGGTTTGACGGGCTGTTTTTCGTGGCAGTGACATCGACGCGCATCTATTGCCGACCCATTTGCCCGGTGAAACCACCGAAGGAAGTGAACTGTCGCTTTTATAATACGGCGCAAGAAGCGGAGCAGGCGGGGTTTCGTCCATGTCTGCGCTGCCGTCCGGAACTAGCGCCCGGCAATGCGCCGGTTGACAATTCCCAGCGCATCGCGCAACTGGTGGTTCAGCGGATTGAAGAGGGTGCAACAGAAGAGACAAGCGCACTGGAGGCGATCGCCGCTGAATTTGAATTAAGCTCGCGGCAGATACGTCGCATCGTTCAGAAGGAACTGGGTGTGCCACCGATCCAATTGCTGCTGACACGCAGGTTATTACTGGCGAAACAGCTTTTGACGGAGACTAAATTACCGGTGACAGAGATCGCCTTCGCCAGCGGATTTGCGAGCTTGCGACGTTTCAATGATGCCTTCACGACCCGTTATGGCATGCCGCCAACGCGGTTGCGTAAAAAGGCGGCGAATGATGACACTGTCGCAAGCGCGTCTGATACGTCGACGTTGCAACTATCGTATCGTCCGCCATACGATTGGGCGGGAATGTTATCGTTTCTTAAAGCAAGGGAATTGAAAGGTGTGGAATGGGTGGCGGACCAGTTTTACGCGCGCACGGTGCAATTGGGAAAGTCTCAAGGCTGGATCAAGGTCACGCAGTCCAAGAAGAAGCACGCGCTCATGCTTGAATTCACGCACACGCTGACGCCGGTGCTGCCGGCGTTGCTGAACCGGTTGCGCGGTTTGTTTGACCTGAATGCGCGACCGGAAATCATTTCCAAACATCTGGCCAAGGACAAAGTCTTGCGTCCTTGGATCAAAGCGAACCCGGGGATGCGGGTGCCGGGCGCGTTCAATGGTTTTGAAACCGGCTTACGCGCCATCTTGGGACAGCAGGTCACGGTGAAGGCGGCGACGACGATTGCCGGACGCGTCGTCGCGCTTTTGGGTGAACCGATGCTGACGCCGTTCGCCGAGTTAACGCACCTGACGCCGACGCCGGAGCGGCTCATCAAGGCTGGTGCTGAGCGCTTGGG
>DASZCA010000303.1:0-6133 GCA_035943555.1 Verrucomicrobiia bacterium | reverse complement strand
AAACAGATGATGATTAGGCGGGGCGATAAAGACATGCGAAGGAGCCAGCATATCGCCTGTGCTCGCCTGTTTGACCGACAAGTCCGTGCGACATTTTAAAATGTCCGCCAGCAGGCTTTTGTGATCGGGCGCCACATGCATCACAATGGCGATGGCCGCCGGAAGATCCGGCGGCAAACCGGCAAGTATGATGGATAACGCCTTCAGGCCGCCGGCGGACGCCGCCATGGCGATGACGGGGAAGGAACGGTTGACGGACGGAAAAGGAGCCGCAACATAGGACTTCCGGTCATGTGAAAAAGAGGGTGTATCGAGCGAGCGCGCAAACTGGCGCACGGATCGGGCCGAACTCGCCACCAACTGCCGGGTCGTGGCAATTTCATCCTCGAGGCTGCGGGCACCGGTCCGGTTTTCGTGGCGCAAGGCCAGCAACCGCGCGTTGATGCCGAGCAGCGTCTGGGCGATCTCATTCTGCAACTCGTGGCTAAGGAACTTGCGTTCCTCTTCTTGCATTTTCATGACCCGATGCGTGAGCTGACGCAGACGTTTCTGCAACTGGAGCGATTCCTCAAGACTCTCCCGATGCTGGTGCCCGTTTTTCTCGACGGCCTGCTCCAATAGCTTGTTCCGGGCGGCGCCACGCTGCAACTCAAGGGTGGAGGCGACCAGCTCTTGCGTGCGCCGGTCGAGCGCGGCCTGCGTCCGGCTCAGGCTGGCTTTGTCCGCTTGCGCCGCCCGTTGGGTCGCCACAATCGGGGCATTGGCTTCCGCAAAGAAAAGGCGGGCGAGCTTGGCAAAGGCATTTTCAACCCCGGCCAATCCCAGCGCAGCCATGGCTTGATCGTGTATCCGGGCCAAATCCAGCGTATCCAAACCCAGGGTGAACGCCGTGTGGCCCAGCTTCGCGGCGGGCTGCACACTGGCGGCCGGACCCTGCTTGAGAAGCTTGGCAAGCGCGGTTTCATATTGTTGAGACAGGCGCGTGAGATTCTTTTGCTTCATAATGTTATGTCGGTGGCGGGCGGGCTATCCATGGCTGTATTTCCCGATCAAGCCCGGTATTCCGCTAAAAGGTGGCGCATCCGTGCCGGTGCGGATATGGGGTATAACCCGAAGGTCGCCGGCAGGCCATGGTAGGGATAGACCTGATATACTTTCCGGCGTTCGCAGATTAGGTTGGTGTTCTTATTTTTATGTTTTCGCGCCGCATGATGAAAGCCGGTTCCCACAAAGCCAGACGGAGCCATTTTTATCATCTGATGATCTGGCATCTGCCGGTGCGGCGAACGGCACAGACAGAACGCAGACTGGACGCGCTGGGCGTGGTGATAGTAATCGGCCTGCTGGCGGGAATGCTGTTGTTGATGCGATTTGTACTGTCACATTGAATACCCCGATGGAAATACCCGGACGGCAATGCAGACAACATCATTTGCCGAGGTATTTGGACGGATTGCGGATGCGGTCCAGCCGCTCGGCTTCACGCGCTTTCGCACCGGGCACATGTTCGCGCCGGTATTTAAAGGCATTGAAGACAGATTTCGGAAGCTGCACGATGGTCAGGCAAATGAGTTTCAGTTTGTTCACAAGATCGTCGGTCGCCTCGTCACGGGTGGTGGTTCCGTTTTTTTCCGGGGCGAATATTTCCGGTAAATGGCTTTGATGAATGAATCGGCGTGGAAGCCGGTGGGGCCGAGCCAGGGTTCAAACCCCAATTTTCCGTCTTCGACGTAGTCGCCGCGCCTCACGAGTTCGTTCCATTTCAAAAGGCGTAAATTTTCCACCGGGGGGATGACGGCGGAGGGCTCTGATTTAGAATTCATAAATTCGGCCAGGTGATGGACGCTTGCGCGTTTATCGGCACAAGGTTAAATGATTTACCTCGCAGCCATGGTAACGGTCATGTTGTTCAGCACACCGACGACGCCATTGATATCCGTGGCGAGCCTGGTGACGAGGGCTTTTTCAGCATCGTTCTGCGCGTTGCCGCTGATGGTGACCATGCCATCCGTGGTGGTGACGGAGGTGCGCACGGCGCTGGTCGAACGATGCGAGAGCAACGCGGATTTGACCTCGGCGGTGATGGATGCGTCATCCATTTTGTCACTCATGGTTTCCTTGGCCGGATTTATGGTGATAGTCATGTCATTTTTGACTTCCTTGACGTTGTCCACGTCCTTGGCGTATTCCGTGGTCAATTCCTTGGCGGCGAGGCTGGCGGCTTCGCCTTGCAAGGTGACGACGCCATCTTTCACGTAGACGGTGGTGCCGGTGGCGCTGACGTTGCGATGGAACAGGAGGGCGGATTTGACCTTCACATTGATCCAAGCGTCGGAATGTTCCGCGGGCTGTTCGCCATTGACGACGATCTCGTTGTTCACGCGGGCGACGCCGGGGAGGCTGGCAACGGTGTTTTCAGCAAGCGATTTGTGGGATGCGTCGGTAACCGTGCCGGTGAGGGTGACGATGCCGTCCTTGGAATCAGTCTTGATGGAGTCATCCTTAAGATAGGTCTTGAAAACGTAGGATTTGGCGGCGGCGGATTCGATGCGGCTGTCAGTATCGGCGGCGTAGAGGGAGGAACTGCTGATGAACACGCTGCTCACGATGGTGACGAGCGTCAGGGGCATAGATTTCATTTTGATTCTTTCGTAAGTTGAATGGTTTGCTTTCAACACCAGACCTACTATGGTGCAAGAAGCGTCCGGGGGATATGGGGTGAAACCCTAGGTGCGAACCCGAGGCGCGAACGGGCTAATACATAGAAACATGGAACCACGGACCGACACGGGTGGGAAAACAAATGGCGAGCAAGACGAAGAGGATGAGAAAAAGGAAGATCAGTGTAATCCGGTTTATTTATGGTTTGCTGTTAACGGGTAGAAAACAACTTTTGAAAAACAAAAAGCCACAATTTCGCGTCCACTCTCCCTTTACCAAAAAAAGGGCTGAAATGCATTGACCGCGAATCTTCGATGATGGCTAGTGTGACATTGGTGGGGAAAAATGGAGGGCCTTTCCCCCCTGATCCATCAAAAACCCATTATGATACTCAAACGATTGCGCAACGAAACCATCCAACATCATGACGCCCTGGAACGCCAGCTGCCGGTCCTGTCAGCGCTGTTCACACTGGAGGATTATCGCCAATTGCTCGCGAGGTTTTATGGATATTACAAACCCTTGGAAGAACGGCTGACCCTGGCCGCCCGGCGGGAAAATGCTTTTTATGAACAGGACCGCCGGTGCAAATCGCAATTTTTGGAACAGGACCTGATGGTGCTCGATGTCAGCACCATCCGCGACTTAAAGCAGATGCCGCGGTGTGAGAAACTGCCATTGCTGGAAAACATACCGCAGTTGCTGGGTTGTCTCTATGTACTGGAAGGGGCGACCCTAGGCGGCCAGATGATCGCGAGCCATCTACAAAAAAATTTCGGCCTTACGCCACAAACCGGGACCGCCTTTTATTACGGTCACGGAGAAGAAACGGCGCGCCGCTGGCAGGTATTTGGCGGCGGTTTAAAAGCCGAGGCGCAAAAGGCGAATGCAGATGATGAGATTGTGGAGAGCGCCAACCGAACCTTTGAAACGATGTCGCACTGGCTCTTTCCCAAGACCGAAGATTGATCCCTGCCAGTTGAAAGCAGAACACCACCTTCCAGACGGCATGATTTTCTTGACAAATACTAAATTGGTTAGTAATTTAGTCATAAATAATTATTAAAGACTAACATAATGTGTTTTTAGTACGGCAAATGAGCATGAAATGAACACGCGCACCACGGCTGGTGTTTGGGGGCATTGCTTGCAGGTGACATTGCTGCGGCGGGTCCGTGTTACCCAAACATCCACCTCCGCCAAGGCTATGGTGGACGGGCAGCCACGCTCCGGCCGAGGGGCAATGTGCGCCATAAAAACTTCGGGCATTTGAAATTTTAGATCTGAGAAAAAGCCAATGAAAACGCAAAAATTAAGCCAAATTAAACCAAATAAAGGCGGGAGGATTTACGATGCCGGATTTTTGATCAACGAGCGGGATTGTGTGAAGACGAGTGCTGGCGGTGCGCGAGCATCATTGGTAGGTCACGTGCTGCGGCTGGTCCCTTTCTCCCGACACAGCCGCCACCCATTGTGAACGTTCTTTTTACCATCAGAGCACTGTGATATCCCATGATTTCCCAAGGGAATTTTTTTCACCGATGCGGTGCGAATGGCATCTGCCGGGCCGAAAAGCTTGAAAATATCGTTACCAACGCTAGCCTTTAAGTCATTGATTGATCCCCAACCATTTTGTTTGCCGGCAGACCGGCGACCCAAGGTGATGGCAATGCCGTTTTGGCTGACGGTCTTTTTTCTGTTGCTCGTCATCCTCAGCGGCCGGGCGCAAACCTCAAACGTGGTGGCCAGCACGGCGAATCCGGCGGCAAAAAAAGTCCTGCTGATCTTCAGCGAATCGCGCGATCTGCCGGGGAATGTGATGATGGAACAGGCGGTGCGGGCCGAGATGCTGAAGGACAGCACCAATGCCATCGAGTTTTATGTGGAAAGCCTGGATGCGGGGCGCTTCCCGAATCCGCGACATTACCGCCAGTTCCAGGATTACATCAAGAACCGTTATGCCGGCCAGCACCTGGATCTGATGGTGGCTTTCATGTCGCGCGATTTTCAGCTCGCGCAGCAATTGCCGAGCACCTTGGTCACGAATCTTCCGCTGGTCTTTGTGGTGATCAATGACCTGGACATGCCGACGGACGCCAGCCTGCGCCCGTTCACCGGAATTTTCCAGCATTTCGACATCCATGGCACTTTGAGATTTATTTTCCAATTGCAACCGGACACGCGCCGGGTGGTCGTCATCGGTGGTGTTTCGAAAGCCGATCGCGCGGCGTTGGCGAGGATCGGGGATATCACGCCATCCATCGTGGGGGTGAATTTTGAGTTCTGGACGAACCGGCCTGTCGCGGATATGTATCAGGATGCCAAATCGTTGCCGCCGGGCACGGTGATCCTGCTCAGCACGGTTCAACGGGATGTGACCGGCCAGGCCTATTATACTTCCCAGATCGCGCAAACTTTGGCGCCTTCGGCGAGCGTGCCGGTGTACGTGCTGGGGGCCGGGGCGATCGGCGGCGGGGCGATCGGCGGCAACGTGATCGATCCGGAAGATCTGGGAACTGATGCGGGCAGGCTCTCCTCCCGCGTGCTGGCAGGGATCGCCGTGACCAATCTGCCGGTCGAGGTGCGCACGAGCGGCATTCCCATGGTGGACTGGCGGTCATTGCAGCGGTGGGAGATCAAAACTTCCCGCCTGCCCGCCGGCAGCGTGATTCATTACCGTCCGCATTCGATTTGGGAAACGCACCGCACGCTGATCCTTTTCACGGGAACGATTTTGGTGGCGCAGGCGCTGACCATCGCGGGGCTGCTCGGGCAATTGCGTCATCGCCGGCGGGCCGAGGCGGAAATTTTGCGGCAACGCAGCGAACTCGCGCATGTGGCCCGGGTCTCGACGATGGGCCAGCTCGCCTCCGCGCTGACGCATGAACTGAACCAGCCGCTCGGCGCCATTTTGCGCAACGCCGAGGCGGCGGAAATTTTTCTGAAAGCCGCCCAGCCGGACTTGGAGGAAGTGCGGGCGATTCTTGCCGACATCCGGCGGGATGATAAGCGCGCGGTGAATGTCATCGCGCGCATGCGCAGTTTGTACAAGCGGCAAAACCTCACGCTGGGCCGGTTGGATCTGCGCGAATTGGTGGACGACACCATCGCGCTCGCGCAGGCGGACATCAAACAGCGGCAGGTGAAAATAACCCTGCACATCCCCTCGCATCTGCCCGCGACCCAAGGCGATCGCGTGCATTTGCAACAGGTGTTGCTCAACCTCATCCTGAACGGCATGGATGCGATGAACGAAATCCCCAAACCCAAACGGTCGCTGACGGTGCGGGTCGCGGAGACGAAAAATAATAATTTGCTGGTGGCGGTCACGGATTGCGGCACGGGCATCGCCCCGAACGATGCGGCCCAGGTTTTTGAGCCGTTCTTCACCACCAAGTCCAATGGCATGGGCATGGGGCTGGCCATCTCCCGCACGATCATTGAAACGCATGGCGGTGACATCTGGATGGAG